>CAYHJY010000029.1:0-5724 GCA_964357135.1 uncultured Candidatus Saccharibacteria bacterium | reverse complement strand
TCATAAGCAGGTCTTTTTTATTAGTTATATTTTGCTATAGTGGTTGATATGGAAAAAAATCAATATACATGGAATCTCGGTCTTCTTTATAAAAACGAGAAAGACCCACAAATAGAGAAGGATGTGCGAGATATTGAGAAGGCATATAGCGCTATTGAAAAAAAGTATAAAAATAAAGACTTTACTAAAACTCCGAAAGATCTTCTAGTGGCTTTGGAGGATTTAGAGGCCATTAATAAGACTCTTAGCAAGAAGAATCCTTCATTGTATTTTGCTCTTAAGACAGACCTTGACTCTTCTGACCAATACGCCCAGGCAATGGAAACAAAAATCAGCCAACGTTTAACTATCGCTTCAAACAAGGTTACTTTTTTTGATTTAAAGATTGGAAAAATTCCAAAAAAAGAACAAAAAGCATTTTTGACTTATGGACCATTGGCCCCATTTAAATATCAACTGCAAACAATCTTTGAGCAGGCAAAATATAATCTTTCTGAAAAGGAAGAACAGTTGGCAAACCTACTTTCTCAAACTAGTTATAGTATGTGGGTAGATAGCCAGCAAAAACTGCAAAGTCAACAGACGGTTGAGCATAAGAAAAAACAGCTTCCCATTTCTCAAGCAATATCGACCGTTGCTGATTTACCAAAAACCGAAAGACGACTACTTCACAGTAAGGTGAATACTGCACTTAAAGAAATTAGTTTTTTTGCTGAGGCTGAAATAAATGCTACGTATAATTTCAAGAAAGTTATGGATATACAGCGCGGGTACAAGACACCATATGAATCTACGGTAGTAGGATATGAAAATGATGAAAAAACTATCGATGCTCTTGTGGAAAGTGTTACAAAACACTTTCCAATTAGTCATCGATTTTATACGCTCCATACAAAACTTATAAAAGAAAAACGACTCACTCTTGCTGAACGTAATACAAAGATAGGGTCTATCAATAAAAAATTCACCTTCGATAATACTTTCACTATTGTTCACAAAGCTTTTTCTAGGGTGGGAGAAAAATACGCTACTTATTTGGATGTGTTTTTAAAAAATAGACAATTTGATGTGTATCCAATGAAAGGCAAAAAAAGCGGTGCCTACTGTTGGGGAAGTGGCGAGCTTCCTACGTTCGTATTACTCAACCATACCGATGACATTAGATCAGTTGAGACACTTGCTCATGAAATGGGGCACGCTATTCATACAGAACTTAGTAAAAATCAGCCACCACGATATCAGCATTATTCAACTGCAACTGCCGAGGTGGCAAGCACATTTTTTGAACAACTAGTCAATGAAGAGCTCGAAGCAGAGCTTTCCGACAAAGAAAAAATAATCCTTCTTCACAATAAGGTCATGGGTGATATTAGTACAATATTCCGGCAGGTTGCTTGTTTCAACTTCTAACTTGAATTACATACTTTAATTCGTGAAAAAGTGCAGCTTTCAAAGACGGAAATTGCCGTATTGATGAATAAACATTTTAAATCATATATTGGCCCTAGTGTTGATCTTTCAGAAGACGATGGATACTTCTTTGTTTACTGGAGTCATATACGTAGATTTTTCTATGTCTATTCATATGCATATGGGCAGCTTATTAGCCGTGCTCTTTTTGAGAAGTGGAAGAAAGATTCTACCTATATAGAAAAAATTGATCAGTTCTTATCTGCGGGTAGATCAATGAGCCCAAAAGATATCTTTAAAAAGATTGGTATAGACACATCCGATCCTTCTTTCTTTGAAACAGGACTTAAGGCTATTGATGCAGATATTACGCGGCTTGAGAAACTCGCAAAGAAGGCGAAAATGATATAAATCTCAACGAAAGCGTATTTTTGTGTATAATTAAGCCCTATGGCAAAACACAAACCTCAGGCACAAAAGACTCCGACTCCTCCGCCGTCTGGCGGATCTAGAAAAACTCCTCCGAAGAAAAGTATGACTTCATACATTTTTTCAGCAGTACTTATTTTTGCAGTGTTGATTGGACTTTATGGCGCTGTCTCTGATATTGGAGGGAAGAAACCAGAAGTAGTAGCACTTTCTCAGGTTGCTCGATTGGTTGATGCGGGAGAAGTAAAGACTATTACTGTCGACGGACAAGAGCTCTCTATAGAAAAAACTGATGGCACAAAATTAAAATCAAAAAAAGAAGCTGATGCAGGACTTGTAGAAACACTCGGATCATATGGTGTGCTACCGGCGAAATTGAGTGCAGTAGACATCAGTGTTGCTTCCCAGAGCGGCTTGATCTTTTTCTTGATAAACATTTTGCCAATACTCTTACCTATCTTAGTTATTGGATTTTTCTTTTGGATGCTGACCCGACAGGCAAAGGGAAGTGGTATGCAAGCATTTACCTTTGGACAATCAAAGGCTCGTATCACTGACCCAAATGACAAGAATAACCGTGTGACATTTAAAGACGTAGCGGGTGCTCGCGAAGCCAAAGAAGAATTGAAAGAGATTGTCGACTTTTTAAAGAACCCAAAAAAGTTTCTTGATATTGGTGCAAAGATTCCAAAAGGAGTACTTCTTACTGGCGCACCAGGAACAGGAAAGACATTACTTGCTCGAGCAGTTGCAGGAGAAGCAGGCGTACCATTCTTTCATTTATCAGGATCTGAATTTGTAGAAATGTTTGTCGGTGTTGGAGCGTCACGTGTGCGTGATTTATTTAAAATGGCGAAGCGGGCTTCACCGTCTATTATTTTCGTTGATGAAATAGATGCAGTCGGGCGAGTTCGTGGTGGTGGATATGGAGGGGGAAATGATGAGCGCGAGCAAACACTTAACCAAATACTGGTAGAAATGGATGGATTTGAACCTGCTGATAAGGTAATCGTTATGGCGGCAACGAACCGTTCTGATGTGCTTGACCCGGCCCTTCTTCGTCCAGGGCGTTTTGATCGACGAGTGACACTCGACTTACCAGACCGACGTGATCGAGAAGATATTTTAACTGTGCACGCAACAAAGAAGCCGCTTGATGCTGATGTTGTACTAAAAACAATAGCAGAGCGAACACCGGGATTCTCTGGTGCCGATCTCGCGTCCCTCATGAATGAAGGCGCAATCCTTGCAGCTCGTGAAAATAGAAAGACTATCGCACAAAATGATCTGATTCGTTCTATTGAAAAAGTCATGCTTGGTCCTGAACGAAAAAGTCACTTGATGACAAAGAAAGAAAAAGAAATTGTTGCCTATCACGAAGCAGGACATGCGCTTGTCGCCTCTGTACTTCCTGATGCTGACCCTGTCCACAAAGTTACTATTGTTTCTCGAGGAAGCGCTGGGGGGTATACACTCAAGCTCGCTCTTGAAGAAAAGAAACTTTATTCAAAAAAAGAATACCTTGACGATATTGCAATGTCGCTCGGTGGATATGTAGCTGAAGAATTAGTATTTGGCGATGTCACCACTGGTGCGTCAGGGGATATACAAGGATTGACCAATCTAGCTCGAGCAATGGTGACGCGATGGGGAATGAGTGAGCTTATCGGACCACGAGCGCTTGAAAATGATGGCGGAAGACCGATGTTTGGTGTGGGTGAAAGTAAAGAATACTCAGAAAAGATGAGTGCAGTAATCGATGCTGAAGTTGAGAGAATAGTAAAAGAAGCCCTCGGACGTGCCAAAGAAGTACTGACGACACACCGAAAGGTGCTTGATGCTATTGCCAAAAAGTTGATAGAAGTAGAAACACTTGAACAAGCAGAGTACAACGCACTTATTAGTTCTCTTGGTATTACTCCGCGTACAGCGTAAGATACTGACACTTCAGTAGTCTTTATAGTGTATAGTTACACTATGAGAAAAATATTTCCTCTTATTATGTTGTTTATAGTAGTAGTTTCACTTACGCCAGTAAGTGCAGCGATTTCTCCCACGGTACGGTGCCCAGTGCCGCCAAAGAGTCAGGGAAATGTAAACCATATTTTCTTCTCTTTTTATAAAAAGAGCGCAAACATAAAATCCTATATTCCCAAGAACCTCGTTCTATTAGATGGAAAATATACAAATGATAGAGCTCGGTGCTTGACCGAACAAACATATGCGGCGTTTGTTGCTATGAATGACGCGCTATACAAAGAGAGTAATCAAAACCTTGTTATTCTCTCCGCATGGCGTAGTACTGCAACACAGCAATATTTTGCAAAAGCTCGTGGAGAGTTTGCCGCACCGGCTGGTCGCAGTGAACATCAACTCGGTGTAGCAATAGATGTAAATATGGTTGGTTCAAAAGAAGAGGATCGTTTCGGGGATTCGGTCGCTTATGCATGGATGAAAGAGCGCGCCGCAGAGTATGGTTTTGTGCAGAGTTTTACTGCTGAAGATGCTGAGGTCACAGGCGTGCCCGCAGAGCCATGGCACTGGAGATTTGTTGGTAAAACTATTGCTACGCGTGTAGTAACTGAAAAAAGAAATATAAGTGAATTTCTTTACGAAAGAATGGAGGCAAAAAAGAAAGGGTTGTCGTATTAGGCTTGAGCTTTATCTTGTCCTTTTGTTCCGAGCTCACTCTCAGATTTCTCAAGCAGTTCGTAGTGGTAACTAATAGCCTCATTGGCTACGGTAATAAGTTGTTCGTGGTTGAGAGTTTCCCCTGCGCCGCGCACTAGTGCCCAGTGCACAATAGCCGCTCCTTCAAAAAATCCACTCCACTCAAGTAGCTCAGTAGCATTGTCCCATTGGTCGCCAACATAGAGATCTCTCATTGCTTTCAGCTTCTCTTCTGTTTTCTTTGCTTTCTCCAGAGTGACATCTATGGCGCCACCTTCGGTTGCTATTTGGATAACCGCTTCACCGTGGATGCGATTTTTCTCCTCTCTATCGAGGACGTGTTCTTCTCCGAGGGTCTCTATCAATGCCGTGCGCCCTTTTTCAAGCGTGTCAGTACCAACGCGATTAAAGGCTAGTACCTCACCAAGTTTTTTTGCAACAAATTCATTTATATTCATGTAGTTAGTATACACCAGCAAAAGGAGAGAGGGGTTTTCTTTTTGAATGAGAAGCTATACAATCTCTATACCAAAAAGGGAGTATAGCTCAGTTGGTAGAGCGCCGAGCTTATACCTCGGTGGTCCATGGTTCGAGTCCATGTACTCCCACAGTCTATTGACATTTTGTCAAAAATATGTAGTATAGTGCTCAAACACAAACCGTAATCTCTCCGGTATTTTGAGAGCAATTTGTACATCAAAAACAATAAATAATAATGAAAAAAGTACTAATCATGCTGTTAGCAGTCGGAATGTTTTCTGGCTGTAGCAAGAAAGATTATGGGATTCAACCAACACCGATTCCGACTACTAAGTCGTATCTCGCCTTTGGAATTGACCCCAGTAGCCCCGATAGAACTGTTCAGGCTCCGACAACTTTAAATTTGAAAACCCTTTTAAAAACAGGGTCAGTTAAAGGAGGGGTTCTGAAAGGAGGGTGGATTACTTTTGATTCAAAAGGGGTATTTCGTCCTGACAGGGATATAAAAAACTTCTTTATGAGAATCAAAGATCAATCAACCACTCCCGCAACAATTCTATACACCTCACCGGTGTATGCATCAGTAGCTTCGGTAAGCACATTGCCACAGATTGGCAAAAATCTTGAGGAAACAAAAACATACAATGTTGAGTTTTCTTTTGAGGTCTTGTCCAGTGCAACAGATGGAGTATCACCTGATGACAGTTTGATTCTTAGTGCAGGGTTTTATTACTC
>CAYHJY010000028.1:3269-5819 GCA_964357135.1 uncultured Candidatus Saccharibacteria bacterium | reverse complement strand
GACACGTTGTTCTTGTTGTTTAATAATTGCCATATAGATAAGTATACCCCAGAAAGTAAAACTCTCGCATGAAGCGAGAGTTTTACGAGAGTATTATTGTTTTACAATCTTGAGAGCCGCAGCGTGTTGCTTTGGATTTGTTTTCTCAAGCATCTTCAAGTGTCCTCGTCGGTCCGCTACCATCTTGATAAGTCCTCGGCGAGAGTGGTTGTCCTTCTTGTGTTTCTTCAAGTGGTCAGCCAATTTGTCGATAGTTTCAGAAAGCACGCCCACTTGCACAAGCTTAGAGCCAGTGTCTTTCTCGTGGATTTGGTGCTTTTTGATAACAGCTTGTTTTTTCTTGGTCGTTAACATAATGCGTAGAATAACACAAACCGCTAAAAAAAGCAAGACTCAGCAAGACCACCGTTTTTATTCAGGGGTCCGCCCTGTTTGACAAAATCAAGAAAAGTTATAGTATGAAAAAAACGATTTTTTACAATATAAATAGTGTTTTATGGACATAAAAAAGATTATTGTTCACCCTAAGATGTTTCACCCAGATGATATTGTTGGGTTAGCATTTTTGTTTTTTCAATTCCCCCACCTTCGAAACGTTAAGTTGGTAAGGGCGATTCCTTATTTAGATGAATTGTCTGATCCGAGAGTTCTCGTGGTAGACACTGGAGAAAGGTACCAGCCTGAACTTAACAATTTTGATCACCACCAAGATAAAACCTTGCCTTGTGCAAGCACCTTGTTGTGGCGGCATTTTTATCCAGAAGAAACTGAGCAAGACAGGCAGATCAAAAGAGTTATGGACGTTTTGTTTTTTCGATCAATTGATCGGCACGACCGAGGGATTGCATTCGCAGGAGGTAATGCAATCGGAACAGCTATCAGTGCTATGAATTTTCTACCTGATGGGTTTGAGTTGGCTATAAATTATGCAGAACTAACGCTTCGGGCACTCATTGCGAAACAAAAAGAGGTATTACCTGTGCGAAATTTTTGGCATAAAGGAAATTCTTTTGGCGGGTCTCGAAGACTCAGACTCTTTGATGAGTATTTACCTGTTTCTATAAGAGACAAAGTAATTCGATACGCAGAAGGGAGAAAAAAAGCACTATTTTTGTTATGGCCAGTATCAGATGATGGTAAAATGTACATGCTTCGTACTGTTAATGTTGGTCAAACTATTCCTGCCGATAAAAGGCAAATTGATTTTGATGGCATGTCAGCAGTGTATGCAAGTAAAAAAGACGCCTTAAGTCATGCCCTTGAGTTGGCAGCAAGAAAGTTTGAGAAAGATCGATATTGGTACAAAATAGATTCACAGGTCGTCTAAGGACGACCTGTTTTTATTGGGTCGCACAATATTTTTGAAACAAGATATACTATATATATGGATTTTCATGGTGCCAAACGACAGTTTCTTGAATATATCGAAATAGAAAAAGGACGAAGTCTTAAGACGGTAGAAAACTACCAGCACTATCTCGATCGTTTTGCTTTGGATATGAACATCAAAAGCGTAAAAGATATTTCTGAAGACAAGCTCCGAGAGTTTCGCTTGAAGCTCAACCGTGCCCCTGGAGTGAAGACTCGCGGACAATCTGCTGGCACAATGAAAAAGAATACGCAGAACTATTATATGATCGCCCTTCGTTCGTTTCTTAAGTATTGTCGCAAGAGAAACATATCAGCCATCTCCCCTGACGTCATCGAGCTTGCTAAGGTTGGCGCACGTCACCTCGACCTTATTTCTACCGACGAACTCTCTCGGCTCCTCAAGGCTCCAGATGTAACAACAACAAAAGGACTCCGAGATAAGGCGCTCATTGAACTGTTTTTTTCTACTGGTCTTCGTCTCTCCGAGCTATGCTCACTCAATCGCGACTTAGATTTATCAAAAGATGAATTTTCTATTCGCGGAAAAGGAGAAAAAGTGCGCGTGGTGTTTTTGTCGGATGATGCCAAGAGTGCAATACGTGCGTATCTGAAAGCGCGTAAAGATATGGCTGAGCCGATGTTTATTGATGTAGCCTTAAATGGAGTCAGCCGTGATGATCGTCGCCTCACCCCTCGCTCTATTGAGCGTATTGTAAAGCAATACGCTATCAAGGCCGGTATCTCAAAAAAAGTAACACCCCATGTGCTTCGTCACTCATTTGCGACCGACCTTCTTTCTAATGGTGCCGATATTCGTAGTGTGCAGATGATGCTTGGGCATGCAAATATTGCAACAACACAAGTCTATACTCATGTTACCGACAAACAGCTCCGTGAAGTACACAAAAAATTTCACTCGAAACGATAACCTCTTTATTGACAGAGTACTATAAGCGTGCTATTGTAAAAAACAGTTCTTTAAAGAAATTGATTGTTTTCCAGAGATTCTCTATCAGAGTTTTTGGTAAACAATCAATTTAAACGTATGAAAAAGTCTATAGGAAAACTCCTTGTTGTAATTAGCTTACTGTTCATGATCGGAGGTCCAGCATACCAGACGATACATTCGTACATTCATAATAGCCCTCAAGACGGTAAAGAGGTATGGGGAGATAACCC
>CAYHJY010000028.1:0-3259 GCA_964357135.1 uncultured Candidatus Saccharibacteria bacterium | reverse complement strand
AACAGTGTACAAGTACTCTGAATCTGGTAATGGTTGGCATCGGTATCGTACCGATATCGAGATTCCAGCTTGGATGCAAGCTCTCGGTTTGCCGAAAGTAGTTTTGTTTGGTCAAAAAGATCCGGATAACTGGATTGACCCTGACAATGAACAGTCACCGCTGAAGTTCAGCACTCTTTGTGTTATCTTGCTGCGTTGGTGTGTAAAGTTAGTCCTACCATTACTTTTATTTGCTCTGGGTCGGCGGCTTTCAAAAACCAAGACAGAAATACAACCACAAGACTAAGAAATTACCCCTGATACATGAAGACTCCCCTCCTTTTTATAAGGAGGTTTTTTACTTGACAAGTAGTATATAATATGGTATTATATACATAGTTCTTTAAAACATTTCAAATCACTTAAACTAAACCAAATAATCATGAAAAGAGTACTTTTCTTGGCAGTTATTGCTACAGCATTCAGTTTTTCAGCGTTTTCTCAAAAGTCTCAAAAGGAAGTGACCATTAATCCAGGAGAACAGGCCATTGTTAAAACAACACCCTGCCCAGTTGCAGTTACCAATATCGATGTGCCAACACAGCCGGTATGGAAAACGCTTACTCCTCCAAAGAGAGATCGTGTTGTGTATGTGAAGGATAAACCTTCAGTAAATAATACGAATAGCAACAATGTAACTATTACTATTAATGCCAATCAGCACCATTATCCGGCTCCTACGCCTAAAGAAGGTGCAGCCAATTGGTGGTATGGTAACGATAGTGGTGGCTGGTTAGCTGGATTATTGATTTTTTTGATTGTTGGAGGTTTGATCGCAGCGTTAATTTACAGTTTGAATCATAAAGGTTCTGCTGGTAATTCGCCGGTAACAGTTCATGTACCGCCCGCACCTCCGGCATCAAAGCCTACAGTGGTTGTTCCTCCTTCTGAAACAGAAATCAGTGCTGCTTTGGAAAAAGCAGAAAAAACAGGTGGAACATTTTGGAGAGAGCCAAATGGTGGGTATCGGGTAGATTTCCCAAAACCAAAAGAAGAGAAACCTGCTGAAGAAAAAAAGGATTAGGACGGTTTGTGAATTTGATCTCGTGAGGCCCCTTAGTATAGGGGCTTTTTTGTTTTTCGGTTATCCACTGTTGTTGCAAAATTTTTGTTCATGTATACTAGACGCAGACGTTCATTAAGTATTCTTTTCTAAAACACTCGTCAGTTATGAAAACGAATATATACAAAAGCATAGAACAACCCTATCGGTACCCAGTACTGATTACATAACATATAGCGAGTCCCTCGCACACGTTTCATTGCTTCGGCAATAAAACAATCACAACAAAACAAACACCAAAATCTCTTAAATCACGTTGTTCTTTCCACATCACACAAATAAAACTCAAACAGCTCAATCTATATAGATCTTTTATTTTTTTAAAAAGATCACAACTCATATCAAGGTCATCCGCTCGGATGACCTTTTCTTATTGTGGTACTATTCTCTTATGAAAATCATCTCTTGGAACACCAACGGCCTGCGTGCTACACACAAACAAGGTCACTTTGAGCCTTTGTTTACAACATATAAACCAGATGTCGTCTGTTTACAGGAGGTAAAAGCCGAGCCAAGTCAGTTACCAGAAGAATTGTTGGGGTTTCAGGGATATCATGCTTCTTTTGCGCCGTGTTTGATCAAAAAAGGGTACAGTGGGGTGGCTATATACTCAAAAGAAGAGCCATTTGCTGTTGCTCCGGGCTTTGGTGAGAAACGATTTGATGATGAGGGTCGGACTATCGTGGCTGAATATGAACATTTTTATCTTATTACCTGCTATTTCCCCAATGGTGGCGGTGGTCCAGAGCGACTGAAGTACAAGTTAGAATTTTACGATGCATTTCTGTCCTACATTGAGAAATTGAAGAAAAAGAAACCAGTTATCTTTTGTGGAGATGTAAATACGGCTCATACTGAGATAGATTTGGCTCGGCCAAAAGAAAATGTTGAAAATACCGGCTTCCTCCCTATTGAGCGTGCCTGGATGGATAAGTTGGTCAAAAAAGGCTGGGTAGATGTCTATCGCACAATGAATCCTGAGCAAAAAGATGTCTATACCTACTGGGACCAGAAAACTCGAGCACGAGATCGCAATGTCGGCTGGCGCATTGACTACTTCTTCTGTTCACCGGAGCTTTTTCCTCATATCAAAGGCTTCCAAACCCTGGCAAGCTATATGGGGAGCGATCACTGCCCTATTTTGCTAGATATAGAGATTTCTGAATAATCCTTTACTTTAAAGGTTTTTGTGTTACTATAAGGCAAACTAAAACCCTGTTGTTTATGAATCCAAGCCTTTTCTTTGCCCGTTTTTTTGTTGGAACTACGGTATGTTTCTCTGGAGCTATGGCGATCCTTTATTACGCCATTGTTTGGGATGATCTAGGCCAATACAGTAAAAAAATATTTTTTGCCAGTTGGTTACTTGTTGTAGCACCTCTGTCTATTGGTGCGCTGCACTTTTTTCGTAAATATTTACGAAGCAAAAGAAAAAGTAGTATACAGCCAACAGCATCAAGCTCTTATTTAGGAGAAATTGTTGATTGGAGTGAAGATGAGCATGATTCTCCCCACTCCTATTAAAATTTGACCCTCATAACAGTCAAAGCCGCCCTCCCCTTTCGATTTCAGAAATATTTCAGGGGAGGGTTTTTTATTTCTTCACCCCGTGTTTTTGGTGAAGTTGTTTCACTTCCCCTTCATTTGCCTCTTCTTTTTTGTCTTTCCCTTTTTCCCCTAATATTTTCAGATCTTTGTTCTCGAGTTCTTGTAGATCTTTTACTCTCTCACTAAGTATTTCTGCAGTGTTCAGTGTTGGATCTTCGAGTACCTCTTCAAGGAGTGCATGAAGTATCCAGCCCATACGGGGTCCCGGTTTCATACCAAGGTTGGTCATAAGATAGGTGCCGTCTATAGCTAGTTGTGAAACTGATATCGGGTCTCGAAGCGCTTCGTCTATCATCGCGTGGTATTTTCGTAGTCGGTATGGCGCTTCGACCTTTTTCATCCCTACTCTATCAGACTCACGAACCTGCATGAGTTCCCAGATATGGCTTGGCTTCACCTTTTGTATCACTCGGCGCACCGCTGAAAGTGTGATCTGTTCTGTATCGGAGAAAAACATATGGTTTCGAACCATAGAAACTACTAGCTCAGTTGTTTCACGTGGAACCCTTAGTCTTTCCAGTATCTTTTTAGTCATCCGAGCGCCGATAA
>CAYHJY010000027.1:0-6216 GCA_964357135.1 uncultured Candidatus Saccharibacteria bacterium | reverse complement strand
TAGCCGACCTTCGCAAGAAGAGAAAGCGCGGCATCATCTACTTTCACCGTGATACCTTTTTCTTGTAACCGAGCAAGGATATTTTTGGTTCTTATACCGACAATTTCTTTGATTGCTTCAGCTGAAAGGATGTCAAAGACTACAATCTCATCAATACGGTTCAAAAATTCTGGTTTGAAATGATCTTTGAGTGCTCCTTCCACTTTATCTTTCATTTGAGTGTACTCAACTGTTTCAGAATTGTTATGGAAACCAATAGATTCCATCTTTTGAATATACTGACTCCCGATGTTGCTAGTCATTATGATAATAGTATTTTTGAAGTTTACTTTTCGCCCCTTACTATCAGTCAACATCCCGTCATCTAAGACTTGTAGAAGAATATTAAATACTTCTGGGTGAGCTTTTTCTATTTCATCGAACAATACTACTGAGTACGGCTTGTGCCGCACTGCTTCAGTGAGTTGCCCTGCCTCATCATGCCCGACATACCCTGGCGGTGAACCCACGAGTTTAGACACTGCATGCCGCTCCATATATTCACTCATATCAACTCTGATAAGCGCTTTGTCATCATTAAACATGAACTGCGCTAAAGCTTTTGTCAGCTCAGTCTTCCCTACTCCTGTTGGACCAAGGAAAATAAACGATCCGATAGGTCGCTGCGGATCACTGATACCTGCACGAGCACGACGAAGGACGTGTGCCACACGCTCGATAGCTTGATCTTGGCCGACCACTCGCTTCTTGAGTTCTGCTTCCATCTCCGCAAGTTTTGCTCGTTCTTCTTCAAGCATCTTTGTGACCGGCACTCCAGTCCATCGCGCTACAACAGCGGCAATATCTTCTTCTGTAATTTCTTCTTTCAGAACGCGGCGCACTTTTTGCAACTTCTTGAGCTTCGCCATCTTGGCTTCTAAATCTTTCTGGAGTAATGGCAAGTGACCATAACGGATCTCTGCAGCACGGCCTAGGTCAGCACGTGCTTCAGCTGCTTCTCCCTCAAGTCGAAGTGTTTCCAAATCTTTCTTGATTTTAGCAATGTCTTGAAGAAGCCCTTTTTCGTTCTTCCACTTCATTTCAAGCTCTTTGTTTTTTTCGCTGATATTTGCGATCTCTTGCTCAATATCACTGAGTCGACTCTTGGCTGTCTTCACACCGTGCTTTTCCGCAAAATCTTTATCAATATCTTTTCGTATTGCTTCTTGTTCTATTTCTAGACGCATAATTTTGCGATGTGCTTCTTCGAGAATTGCCGGCTTATTTTCAAGTTCCATACGAAGCGCAGAACATGCTTCGTCGAGTAGATCTACTGCCTTGTCTGGTAAATGCCTATTTGTAATGTAGCGGTTTGAGAGTTCTACTGCGGCGATAATAGCATCGTCAGTAATATGAACACTATGATAGAGTTCATATTTTTCTTTAAGTCCACGAAGAATCGCTACGGTATCCTCAGGTGATGGTTCATCAATAGTCACCGGTTGAAACCGACGAGCAAGTGCCGGATCTTTTTCAATGTACTTTTGATATTCCTTGAGCGTTGTTGCTCCAATCGCTCGGATTTCTCCCCGAGAAAGCGCGGGCTTTAACATATTCGACATATCCATAGATCCTTCTGCGCTTCCCGCTCCAACAATAGTATGGATTTCATCAATAAAGAGAATAATTTTCCCTTCGGCTTTTTCTACTTCTTTTAGAATGCCTTTGAGTCGTTCTTCAAATTCTCCACGGTATTTTGTTCCTGCGAGCAAGCTCCCAATATCAAGAGAGACAACTTCTTTGTCTTTCAGGCTTTCTGAAACATCTCCTTTTACAATGCGCACTGCGAGACCTTCTACTACAGCGGTTTTTCCGGTACCTGGTTCTCCGAGGAGCACTGGGTTGTTCTTTGTGCGTCGAGACAAAATCTGCATGATACGCATGATTTCACTATCTCGGCCAATAACTGGATCAAGCTTATCTTCTCGAGCAAGCTTGGTGAGGTTACGAGTAAATTTGGTGATCAATCGAAACTTTTTGCTTCCACTTGTTTCTGTGCTTTTGTTGTTACGAAAATCAGAAATAATTTCAAGCACAACACTTCGATCAATTTTAAACTTTTCGAGAATTTCAGACACGTCATTTTTCACGTCTAAAAGGGCCACGAACAAATGTTCAGTGGACACAAAGGTGTCTTTTATTTCGGTTGCTATCTTCAAAGACTGCTCTATTGCTTGCGCAAGGTCAGCAGTTAAAAACATCTGGTATGACGGAGCGACAGTGCTTTGAGATTCATTGCCCTCAATAGCTTCAAGCACAAGATCAGTTAAGTGCATACTGTCGATATCCATCCGCTCAAGGAGTGTCACGATGTTCGACTCTTCTTGCAGCAACAGCGCCGCGAGAAGGTGCACAGTGTTTACATTGTTCTGTCCTCGCTCGATTGCCAGTTCATGTGCTCGCTTGATAGCTTCTTTGGCTTTGGTGGTGAATTGGTTTAGTGGAGGATTCATGTCAAAAAAAAATCTAAGTCCTGTAATGGTCGTAGCCGGATATCAGAAAAACAGAAGTTCGGGAAGTCTGTGTATGCTTACTATATCACAAAATACACCTTTTTCTAGAGCACGATTTGATACTTTTTCAAAACCGACTGAATCGCTTTTATTGTTTTATCCAGCTGCCTCTTTGTCGTTTTTCTTCCATACGACACACGGATAGCGCCTACTGTTTCGCTTGGGTAAAGCAAGGTCAATAATTCTGATTCGTTTGAATCTTCATTTCTACACGCACTCTTTGATGAGACAGCGACACCCCGCGCATCGAGCTCTATAACAAGTAGTTCGCTATCCATCTTTGGAACAACAAGATGTGATATGTGAGGAGAACGTACCCCTTCCTCTCCTGTAATACGAATTTGTGGCAGTGCTTCTTTCACTTGTCGCTCAAAACATCTTTGCAATGAAGTTATTTTTTGTACTGCTTCTTCCCGATGACTCTGTGCATATGAGAGCGCGTGAGCAAACTGATATATCAGAGATACTGGCTCAGTCCCCGGACGAAGACCGCTCTCCTGCCCTCCACCATGAAGAAGAGGTGCGACAGATACTGCGCGCTTTTTGTACAACATCCCCACTCCTTTCTGACAATAAAGCTTTGTAGCGCCAAGCGTCATCATATCTACACCAAGACGTGCAACATTGAGATCATAAAACAGTGGTGCTTGTGTAGCATCGGTATGAAAGAGTATCTCCACACCAGGGCACTCTTTGCGAAGCTTCCTGATATGTTTCGCAATATCTTTTATATCTTGTACCGTACCTATTTCATTTTGGACCATCATCACTGAAACAATCATCGCTTTAGTTCCTTCAGGAACTACTAGACTCTTAGTGATTACAAACCCTTGTTCTTGTAAAAAAGTCTGAACAGTTATTTCAGAAGAAAGAGACGTTATGCTTTCTTTTACCGCTGAGTGCTCAAAAGGGCTACTATAAATAGTTATTTCGTTCGGAAGTATTCCTTTTTGTAAAAAGAATTTTACGGAGCCAATAATAGCAAGGTTGTCACTCTCTGAGGCATTGCTTGTAAAGACGATCTCGTCTGCATGAACACCGAGCGTCTTTGCTACCAACGTACGAGCATTTGAAAGAGCTCGTTTTAGAGCTACACCTTCACGGTGGAGCGCACTTGGATTGGCACCTGCATACGTCTCTGGGATACGAGGAAATGAGTCAATCATTTTTTGATCAACAGGGGTGCTCGAGGCGTAGTCGAGATATATTCGCTTGGTTTTGAATATGGATGTAAAACGCTTGAAAAACATAGGAAAATCAGTATAATGTGTCTTTATGATACATAGTATACCATCATGGCTCGTCATCGCCCTTCTAGCACTTGGTACAGCTACTATCGTGCTGATTGTCTTTTTGGTTAAACTCCACAAGAGACTCGGCTCTTTCATGAAAGGAAAAGATGGGGCATCTCTCGAATCTGTCTTGGCGTGGCTAACAAAAAAGAACGCTGAAGTCGATGATACTCTCGTAGCACACAAAGAAGCCCTTGAAGTTATTGACTCTCGCGTAAAAAAAAGTGTTCGCGGATACTCTCTCGTTCGCTACGATGCCTACGATGATTCAGGCGGAAACCAAAGTTTTGCTTCAGGACTTATTGACGAAAGTGGAGACGGATTTGTACTCTCAGTGATCACAAACCGCAACCATGTCGGAGTCTATGCCAAACCAGTAAGTCGCGGCGTATCTCTATCAGCACTGACCCCTGAAGAATCCTCAGCACTCGAAGCATCTAAAAAAAGTCTTAAACTATAAAAAAGAAAAATATGAAATCATCTCCTACAACCAGACCACCAGTCGTCGCCATCATGGGTCACATTGACCATGGAAAAAGTACATTGCTCGACTATATCCGCACAACGACGGTAGTGGCAGGAGAAGCAGGTGGTATCACCCAACACTTAAGTGCCTATGAGATTTCTATCCCCTACCAAGGTGCACCTCGAACAATCACCTTTCTTGATACACCAGGGCATGCTGCCTTTACTGGCATGCGAGAGCGCGGAGCAAGCGCTGCTGACATTGCAGTACTCGTCGTATCAGCTGAAGACGGTGTAAAAGCACAAACACTCGAAGCGCTGAACACTATCCGGAGCGCCAAGATTCCATTCATCGTTGCTATCAACAAAATAGACCTCCCAGAATCAAACATCGAAAAAACAAAACTCTCTCTTGCTGAAAACGAAGTGCTGGTTGAAGGATACGGTGGAGATATCCCGTGGGTAGCGATTTCTGCAAAGAAAGGTACTGGTGTACCGGAACTCCTTGAGACTATAGTACTCGTTGCTGACCTTGCAGAACTCTCTACTGATGCTGGGGCTATGGCCGAAGGTATTGTTATCGAAAGTCACCTAGAACCAAAGCGCGGTATCGCTGCTACCGTTATCATAAAAAATGGTACTCTCAAACGAAGTCAATTTGTTGTGGCTGGTGGCAGTTATACCACCACTCGTATCATGGAAAATTTCCTCGGCAAAACAGTAGAATCTGCTGCTGCCGGTACTGCCGTACAACTCACAGGGTTTGACACACTTCCTCAAGTCGGTGCCTCTATTGTTGTCTTTGATAAAAAACGTGATGCTGAGGACTATATCGAAGAAGCTGGGTCAAATACATTTTCTGCAAAAGATGCTGTATCAGTAGCAGCAGGAAGTGCCATCGTTCCGCTTATTATCAAAACCGATGTGCACGGCACCCTTGAAGCAATTGAAAAAGAGCTTGGGAAAATCTCTGTAGAAGGTCTCCATATAAAAATTATCGGAAAAGGTATCGGCGCCATCGGTGAAGCTGATATCAAACTCGCACAGTCTGATAAAAACACTATCATTATTGGTTTTAATACTTCTATGGATAGTGCTGCAAAAGATATCAATGAAAAAGTTGGTGCAGAAGTACAAATTTTTAATATTATCTACAAACTCACCGAATGGCTTGAAGTTGAACTCGAAAAGCGCCGACCACGAGTAGAAACTCGTGAAGTGATCGGAACTGCAAAGGTACTCAAGACATTTTCTCAAACCAAAGAAAAACAAGTACTCGGAGCACGGGTTGAAAGTGGAGTGATTACCAACGGTGCCAAGGTATCGGTGATTCGACGAGATTTCCGTCTTGCCGAAGGTACTATCGTCGAACTTCAACAAGCTCGTCAGAAACTCAAAGAAGTCTCCGAGGGAGAATGTGGGCTCATGATTGAATGTAAAAACGATATCGCCCAGGGAGACGTACTCGAAGCCTTTATTATGGTAACCAAATAACCAAGAATTAATATGGATAGCGGAAAACAAGAAAAAGTAGAGACACAAATCGCGCAGCTCGCTGCGAGCTTTATTGAACGTGAAAGCAACAAGACAGCCCTCATTACAGTTACTCGAGTAGAAGTACTCGATAGAGGTCGCAGTGCTACTATTTTTATTTCCGTACTTCCTGAAAGTGGCGAAGAATCAGCGCTCAACTTCCTAAAGCGTAAGCGTCATGATTTGCGTACTGTTATCAAAAAAGGTATCAACATGATTAATATTCCTTTTATCGATGTAGAAATTGACAAAGGAGAGAAAGCCCGCCAAACTATAGATGCGCTCCTGTACGAAGATACACGAGCAGATAAATAACAACGACCTGGTGGCCAAGTGGTAAGGCGGTTCTCTGCAAAAGAACTATACGCGAGTTC
>CAYHJY010000026.1:0-6497 GCA_964357135.1 uncultured Candidatus Saccharibacteria bacterium | reverse complement strand
GAACATTACGAGACCGGTGATAGTCATCGCTCCAACCACAAAGAAAAAGTCGCTTTTATTTTCAATAAAGGTGAGGCTCTCAGATGTATTCATGCCGAAAACTCCGGTGATAATAGTGAGTGGCATCATAACAAAGGTCATGATAGTAAATGTGCGCATAATGTCGTTGGTTCTCGTAGAGAGGAGGGAGTCGTTGGTGCGCTGGAGTTCAGAAAGAGCGTCACGGTTACTTTCTAGAAGAGAATTCACCTTGTTAAACTCAGAGGTTATAAAGTTTGCCTGATAGGCATACTCTTGTCCGAAAAGTTTGGTACTTGTTACTTCATATGAAGAGAGGATATCGTGATGAAAACGAACCGCTTGTTTGAAATCGAGTAATTTCCGTCCGGTGTGAGAGATCTTTTTAACCATTGCCTCTTCTTGCCCGTTGAAGATACGGTCTTCGATATCTTTTACTGTTGCCGTTAGTTCGTCGAGTTCATCTAAAGACGATTTGTACAACTCTTTCATCAGCTGGCCAAACAAATAGCCGCCGTGCATATGTGGTTTTTCATGAGCGTGGATACTTTTTTCAAACAGTTTTGAAAATGATTGTACAGGTTCTATAGAGCCATATCGCACTGTAACCAAAAAGTTCTTCCCAACAATAAAATCTATCTCTTGTTCCTCACTCTTGCCATTTGTGCCTTTTATAACAGGAAAATGAAGGATGACGTAGACGAGGTTGTCATAGAGTTCAACCTTTGAGCGCAAGGTATTTGAAACCATTTCTTCTCCCACGAGGTCAGGGATAGAAAACTCCTCCATAACATGGACAACTTCTTCTTTAGTAGGGCTCTCTACGTCAACCCAGGTGACGTCGTGGTATGTATAGCGAGAAATCATTGCTTACAGTGTATCATCTTTACATATGTTGCAAAATATCGGCCTTTAGGTATAATGGTCCGACAACACAAAATCTATGGCAACAGCAACAAAAACAACTAAAACCCCAGCAAAAAAGGCTAAAATCAGCACAGACTCATTTGCAGTAATAAAAACAGGTGGTAAGCAGTACCGCGTATCTGTAGGTGATTCTATTAAAATCGAGAAAATGAAAGGGGAATTCAAAAAAGGTGATACTGTTACCTTTACAGAAGTACTTCTTACTGACGATGGTGCAAACACTGTAATCGGGACCCCGTTTATTGAAGGTGCGTCAGTATCTGCTACTGTGGACATGGTAGGACGAGCTCCAAAGGTTCTTGTTATCAAATACAAGCAAAAGAGTCGTTACATGAAGAAAAACGGCCACCGACAGCCATACATCAAAGTGACTATCACTTCTCTTTAATAAAAAAATCCCTCATAGTGAGGGATTTTTTTATGCTCTTTTTTTAAGAGAAGCTTCAAGGGAGGCCGGATCGGCGTATTCGAGTTCGGTGCCGGTAGAGAGGCCTCGGCCGAGACTAGAGATGGTCACCGCATTTTCGGAGAGAAGTTCGCGAATAACAGAGTCCGTATGGTCACCATTTGGGGTAAGGGGGAAGGCCAAGATGACCTCAGTGATATTTTTTTCAGTAGTGATTCTGCTGACCAGTGCTTTGGCATTTGTTCCATCGATGATACTTTTTTGAGTGATCGGTATTAATCCTCCAAGGACAAAGAATAGTCCGTGATAGTTGGTCTTTGAAAAGACATCAATATCAGCTGTTTTTTCTACCACGACAATAGTGTTTTGGTCTCGACTACTATCAGCACACAAGTGACACATTCCAGCACTTCCTTCATAAATACGAAAACAACGAGTACATGTTTGAGCAAAACTACGAGCAGTCAAAAGGCTTGCGGAGAGATTTTTCACATAACTTTCTTGTTGACTCAAAATAAAATACGCAAACCGTTTTGCTTGCCGAGCACCAATGCCGGGGAATTTCAAGAAAAGTTTTGTAAGTTGTTCTATATGGTCTTGCATGTTGTTTTTTTCTACTAACTACTATCTACTTTCTACTCACTTCTCTAAAAGTCATCCAATGATTTTGCTTTCGCTACAGGCATATGTGCCTTGTCGATAGTAAGGAGTGTAGTAGTCTTTGCATCAAAGAGCAGGTCGACTTTTCCAACGGCACCGTTACGGTGCTTTTCTACGAGCACTTCAACAATGTTGTCTTTCTCAGACGCGTCTTTATAGCGATCTTCACGGTGGAGGAACATCACCACATCAGCATCTTGCTCGATAGATCCAGAGTCACGCAGATCAGAGAGACGAGGTTTACCGCCACGAGCTTCAACCGCACGAGAGAGCTGTGAAAGTGCTAACACTGGTACATCGAGTTCACGAGCAAGCTGTTTGAGCGCGCGCGATATTTCGGTGATTTGATTCACCATGTTGTCGTAGTTTTTACTTGCATGGATGAGTTGGAGATAATCGATAACGATGAGTGCAAGACCGTGTTCGCTTTTGAGGCGCCTTGCAACTGCACGCATTTTCACTATAGAGTTACCAGCTTGGTCATCGATGTAGATAGGAGCTTTTTGGAGGCGTGAAGCGGCATCTTGAAGGGTAGAGAAGTGTTGCGAAGAAAGTCCGTGACCAGTACGAATAGCCCAGGCGTCAACACGTGATTCAGCTGAGAGCATACGTTGCACCAATTGGTTGGCGCTCATTTCCAGGGAGAAGATACCAACAGCGCGACCAGAGAGTGCGACGTTACGTGCGATATCAAGAGCAAAGGTTGTCTTACCGATACTTGGTCGAGCGGCCAGAATGATGAGGTCAGATTTTTGAAAGCCCGCAAGAAGGTTGTCGATGTCAGGGAAGCCTGTTGGTACACCGCGTACCTCATCTTTGTGTTCTCGTAAGTATTCTATTTGTTCAACTGTTTCCATCAAGCCTTGTTTGATTGAGACGAAGCCATTTTTCACGTTCATATTTGAAGACACACGAAAAATACTTTTTTCAGCAGAGTCGAGGATGTCAGCTACATCTTGGTCAGCCTCAGCGTAGGCTTGGGTGGCGATGTTTTCAGATGCATCAATAAGAGAACGGAGAATATGTTTTTTATATACGAGGTCAGCATAGTGACGAATGTTTACTGTCGAAGGGACATTACCCATGACTTCATTGAGATAACTGTTTCCCCCGACTTCGTTGATTTGTTTCTTTTCTTTGAGCTTTGAGGCGACAGAGAGTACATCGATCGGCTCACTCTTGGCAGAAAGTTCGAGCATGGTCTGGTAGATCGTCGCATGCTTTTTTGCATAGAACATTTCTGGAGCTATCAGATCGGTGATTTCATGAATTGCAGAAGGGCGAAGCATCAGGGCGCCGAGGACGGCTTGCTCGCTTTCGAGCGAGTGAGGGGGAATACGAAGTTGAGACAAGTCGTTAGGTTTGGCCATAGGTACATGCATTGTAGCACTCTGTCTAATCATTTCGCACTGTCCTAAATCCACCATTTTTGGTACTATATGCACATGATATCCCCTAAAAAACACCTTTTCTCGGGCATGCAGTCTACCGGCCGAATCCATATTGGAAACTACTTTGGAGCTTTGAAGCAATTCGTAGATTTACAAGATGAATACGAATGTTTCATTTTTATAGCGAATATTCACTCTCTAACAGGTCTCCCAGAAAAGGATAAATTGGTTGATGATACAAAGAACCTAATCTTAGATTATTTGG
Source organism: uncultured Candidatus Saccharibacteria bacterium (assembly GCA_964357135.1). Taxonomy (GTDB): domain Bacteria; phylum Patescibacteriota; class Minisyncoccia; order Phycocordibacterales; family UBA9973; genus UBA4124. Next base: position 2,830 of record CAYHJY010000026.1, on the reverse strand, counting down.
CTGCAGGTTTAGATCCTGAAAAAGTAACAATCTTTAAGCAATCAGACGTTCCTGCTCATACTAGTTTGGCATGGATATTTTCTAACTTTGTGACCAATGCATATTTAGAGAGAGCGCATGCCTTTAAAGATGCAGAAAATAAGAAGAAAGAAGTAACAACCGGGACATTTATTTATCCAGTACTTATGGCAGCTGATATCTTGTTGTACGAAACAGACGTAGTTCCGGTAGGGAAAGATCAGAAACAACATGTCGAGTATGCGCGTGATATCGCAGGGAAATTTAATAACCAATATGGAGAAGTATTTAAGTTGCCAAAAGAACTTATCCTTGAAGATGCTGGTGTTATACCAGGGATTGATGGGCAGAAAATGTCGAAGAGTTACGGAAACACCATCCCTCTTTCTGCTACCGACGAAGAAATAACAAAGGCCGTTATGAGTATAGCGACAGATAGTCGAGGGAAAGATGAAGAAAAGAACCCAGACGATATGGTGCTCTATCAAATCCATAAGCTTTTCAATCCTTCAGAGGAACTCAAGGGGCAATATACCCAAGGACTTGGCTATGGTGATGCAAAGAAAATGTTGATCAAAGATATCATCGATTTTGTTGCTCCTATGCGTGAGCGACGCAAGAAATATGAAGATGACCCGAAACTTGTAGAGGAAATCCTTCTTCATGGCGCAGTGAAAGCTAATGAGGTAGCAATGAGAAAATTACAGGCAGTATATGAAGCGGTAGGGCTCACTCAGTAAATTATGGAAGAAACAATAGAAGAAAAAGATACATTTAAAAATATGTTTAGGACATGTGTTAGGTCTGTTGTTTTTGCTTTTAAAAAGGAACCGAAACTGTTTGCCCTAGATGTTATATTGGTTGTTCTGCTTGCCGCGGTTGTATATCTACAGTTGGCATCTTTCTCTAACATTGTGAATGAAATAGTTCGTATGCAGCAATTGTCTCTAGGTATAACATTTATACTTATTAAACAATCAATAATATTAGGGCTATCTTTTCTTATCCCTGCTATCTTACAAAATTTTTCAGATAAGTATTCTACTGCCTTAAGTATTCATATGGGGACACATACACAAATGTTGTTAATTGATTCATACTCGTCCCTTGATATCGGAACAATACAAGGAACAGAGTTTCAGACAAAACTTGAAAGAGCTCAAAAATGGGGTATGAGTTCTATTAATAGTGTTGTCTATCGTTCTACGATGGTAATACGAGATATTACAGGTTTTGTTGTTTCTGGGGCAGTTCTTTATTTTATTAATCCATATCTTGTTTTGTTGGCAATACTCGGATCTATCCCATATTATTTTGTAGAAAAAAAATATGGGAAAAAACTATATCATGCATATAACGGTGCTACTGATGAGGTACGGATAGAAGCAGAGAAGTCTAGACACTTCAGAGATCCAAAACGGTTAATAGAAGTTCTATTATTTAATTTAAAGAACTTATTCAAATCACAAATTGCTAAAATTAACAGTGAATATGACAAAAAGATTATTGATTTGAAAGGATCACAAGCAATCGCAATGTTTTGGGCCGATATGGCTCAGATCGCCTGCCTTCTTGTTGCTATATTTTTTGTAACCAAGGAAACACTGGCGGGGAAGCTATTAATTGGTTCACTGCTTTTAGCATTTACTGTCTACAGAAGTTTTGTTTCGACTAGTCAGGGTTTTTTCCAAAATTTTTCTCGCCTTGAAGAACAAGCACGTTTTGCGAAACGTTGGTTTGATATCTTTGATATGAAGTCAAAAATAGTAAATAAAGAGAATGCAATAAAACCGATATGGAGCCATCCTCCAAAAATTGAATTTCGAAACGTTATATTTAAATATCCAGAAACTGATGTTGAGGTATTAAAAAATATTTCATTTGTACTAGAGAGTGGTGAAAAGATGGCGGTGGTTGGTCTCAACGGTGCCGGAAAGACAACTCTCATAAAGCTCTTGTGTCGAGTGTATGATCCAACTGAGGGGCAAGTATTGATTGATGGTGTTGATCTTCGCGATATCGATATAGAGTACTGGCGTAGTAATCTTGGTGTCTTGTTTCAAGATTTTACTAACTATCAGATGACTGCTCGAGAGGCGATTGCCGTTTCTCGTCCCGATGAGCCTATAGATGATGAAAAAGTAAGGTGGGCAGCACAGATGTCTGGGGCTGCGGATTTTATTGAGGAGCTACCAAAGAAGTATAATCATTTACTATGGAAGGGTTTTCATGATGGTGTTGAACTTTCAAAAGGTCAGTACCAGCGTATGGCCGTAGCACGTATCTTTTATCGTGACGCGTTAGTTTCTATACTCGATGAACCAACATCTGCTATCGATGCTGTTGCAGAAGAAAAAATATTTGAAGTACTAGAGACTAAGATGGAAGGGAAGACTAGTATTCTCATTTCCCACCGTTTTAGTACCGTAAAAAATGCTGATAAGATTGCAGTAGTAGAACACGGAGAACTCAAAGAGCTCGGTAGTCACAAAGAACTTATGACAAAGAAAGGTAGATATGCCGAACTCTACAACATGCAGGCGAGTAGGTATTTAGAAAATGAAACTGTCTAGGCTACAAAACCACGAACAAATAACTAAATCATTGGAGCGAGCAGCTACTCCAATTATGTTTTTTACTCAAGCACAAATCCTTCATACGTTTTTCAACAAAGAAGGGTTTGAACTTTACTGTGTTGAGGGCGAGGGGGATATATACTTTTTTATGAAAAAGCTTCGCACGAATGAATTACGATTTCTTTTTGTACAGTTTCCTGAAGTTGTTATTGCTTTTCTGAAACAAGAATTTAATC
>CAYHJY010000025.1:0-6810 GCA_964357135.1 uncultured Candidatus Saccharibacteria bacterium | reverse complement strand
CTTGTTATGGCTGACGCTATCACTCGACAAATTCCTGGTGTACTAGGGGACAAAGAGTCTCTTGAAGAAGCTCGTGTGGCTAGTCCTCGAGTGTATACTCGACCAGATGTACTCTTGTGGCCAAAGGCTAAGAAAGGGGAGAAGCAAAAGAAACACAAGGTTCCAGAGGTTTTAGTAGGAGGTCATCACAAGAAAATAGAGGAGTGGCGGGCGAAACAACAAAAAGGCTAATAGTTGACAAAATATTTCTATGTAGTATTATTTATAAAATTGTAAAACATGGAAAGTATACTTACCAAAGAAGTCAAAGAGATAATTCTTAAACTCTTAAAAAAAGAAGAAATCGCCATTCTTGTAATCGAAGACAACAGGATAATGCAGCAAGGCTTGGAAATGTCTCTTAAGGACATGTTTCCAAATGCCACAGTGTATTGTTTTGAAGGATTTGAAGTAGACGAGCACTCGTTAGAAACACTGATTGAAAAAGGTGGGTATGACATAACTATTACAGGCGGTTCCTTGTCAATGTGGAGGCCGCACCCTCTTTTTGGAAAAAGTAGTGCGAAGATCGTTGAGTTCATAAAAGAACGTAAACCAGAAACCTTTGTTATCAGCACATCTCTTCAGCCGAGCACAAACCTTTCCACAATGAAAAAAGGGGCAGATCTTTCTGTTGACAAGAGTTTGTGGGTTGAATTTTCTGATGAGGTAAAGGCACTGCGCTAACACAATTGGTTAATAAGCTCTCTTTATTATAATTTTAAAGAGGGCTTTTTTATTTGACATTACAATAGGAGTGAGCTATATTGAGTTCCTTACACCTCCCGGCAGAGTTACGGCAAAGAGATACGGTATTTTATTAGAATGAGTTATTAGAAGCCCAATATAAGCGCGTGGCCACGCCTTTTATTGCGGCCTTTTTGAGTTTATATACATATACAAATGAGTAAATCCACAAAAGATTCACGAAGCACTATTCGCCCTAAGAAATATTTTTCTAAATACAAAGAGCCTCTCGCGCCGTTCCCAAACCTCATCGAACACCAAATCAGTTCATATAACTGGTTGATCGAAAAAGGTATCAAAGAAGTTTTTAAAGAATTCACTCCAATCAACGACTACTCAGGCAAGAAGTTTCAACTCGACTTCGTGTCTTTTCACCTTGTTGAGCCAAAGTTTGATGAAAACTATGCCAAGGAAAACAAACTCTCATTTGATAGCCAACTCAAAGCTCGCGTAAAACTCACCAACAAACAAACGGGCACTGACAAAGAGCAAGAAATTTTCATGTCAGATATTCCTATGATGACTGGTCACGGGACTTTCATCATCAACGGTGTTGAACGAACACTCGTTCCACAACTATCACGAAGTTCAGGTGTCTTTTTTACTGAACTTGAAGTAAAGGGCAAGAAATTCTTCGGTGCGAAGATTATTCCAAACCGTGGAGTATGGATTGAAATAGAGTCTGATCCAGACGGCACTATATATGTACGTATTGATAAGAAGCGCAAATTCCCTATTGTGTCGCTTCTTCGCGCACTTGGACTTTCGACTGATGAAGAAATCAAAAAGCTCTTCAAAGGCGAGCCATATGCATCAATGATTGCTCACTCACTTGAGAAAGATATTAGTAAGAGCCAGGCTGAAGCATATGTAGAAATCTATCGAAAACTTCGAGACGGTGATCTTGCGACTGCTGACAATGCAAAAGAATTCATCACGAACCTTTTCGGTGAAGAGCGGTATGACCTTTCTTCTGTTGGACGATTCCGATTCAACAAGCGTTTTGAACTCGATATGTCTGACAAAGAAATGACTCGCAAGACTCTTTCTGCTCACGATATCGTAGAGATCATCAAGCACGTTATTTTCTTGAACACGACTCCAGGATCAAAGCCAGACGATATTGACCACCTAGGAAGCCGACGAGTTCGTTTTGTGGGAGAACTCCTCCAACAAAAGTTGTTCATGGGTATGACTCAGATCAAGCGAAATGTGCAAGATCGTATGAGTACTATCGACTCTATGAACGCACTTCCTATTCAGGTTGTTAACCAGCGTCCTCTCCAAGCTCGTATCAAGGAATTCTTTACGACAAACCAACTCTCTCAATTCATGAACCAAGAAAATGTCTTGGCTGAAATTGAAGAGCTCCGAACACTCTCAGCGCTTGGTCCCGGCGGTCTTACACGAGAGCGAGCAACACTTGAAGTGCGCGACGTACACACTTCTCACTACGGTCGTGTATGTCCTATTCATACTCCAGAAGGTCCAAACATCGGTCTTATCTTGCGTCTTGCTATTTATGCAAAGATTAATGACTTCGGAATTATCGAAACTCCATATGTAAAGGTAAAGGGAGGAAAGATCACTGATGAAATCGTGTACTTGAACGCTCTTGAAGAAGAGAAATACACTATTGCTCATGCAGGAACAAAATACGATGAAAAAGGAAATCTCCCTGAAAAAGTAGAAGCACGTATTAAAACAGCTCCAGGTATTGTGGACAAGAAAGATGTTGACTTCATCGATGTCGCAACAAACCAGGCCTTCTCTCTTGCGACCAGTATGATCCCATTCTTCGAACACAACGAAGCAAACCGAGCACTCATGGGAAGTAACATGCAAAAGCAGGCTGTTCCAGTTATTCGTCCAGAAGCTCCGCTTGTAGCAACAGGTATCGAACAAGATGCAGCTCCATACTCAGGACGACTTGTACTTGCTGAAGAAGCAGGTGAAGTAGTAGGTCTTGATGCAGCAAAGGTGGTAATCAAAGGGGATAAGAGTGGTAAAGATCACACGTACAACCTTGTATCATTCCAGCGAACAAACAACTTCTCATCATTCCACCAGCGACCAGTTGTGTCTCTTGGACAAAAGGTAAAGAAGGGAGATCTGCTTGCTGACTGTTCTACAACAGACAACGGACAAATTGCTCTCGGACAAAACATGCGTGTAGCATTTATGTCATGGAACGGTGCTAACTACGAAGACGCAATTATTCTTTCAGAGCGATTGATCAAGGACTCAAAGTTCACTTCTATTTATATTGCAGAATTCACTTGTGTCGTTCGAGATACAAAACTTGGTCCAGAAGTAACTACTCGTGATATTCCAAACGTTGGAGAAACACGTCTTAAAGATCTTGATGAAGACGGTATTATCCGCGTCGGTGCTGAGGTAAAAGAAGGAGATATTCTTGTCGGTAAAATTACTCCAAAAGGAGAAACAGAACTTACTCCAGAAGAGCGATTACTCCGAAGTATCTTTGCTGAAAAGGCTCGCGATGTGAAAGATACATCACTCAAGATGGATCACGGAAAGCGAGGACGCATTATTCGCGTTAAAGTATTCTCTCGTGACCAAGGACACAACCTTGAGTCTGGGGTGATCAAGAAGATCGTTATTGAGGTAGCACAACTTCGAAATATTTCAGTTGGAGACAAGCTCGCAGGACGACACGGAAACAAAGGTGTTATTTCTGTCGTGCTTCCAGAAGAAGACATGCCATACATGGCAGACGGTACTCCAGTAGATGTGGTACTTACACCACTTGGAGTTCCATCACGTATGAACCTCGGACAAATTCTTGAGCTTCACTTAGGTATGGCTGCACATGAACTCGGCTACCAAGCTATTGTTCCTCCATTCTGTGGAGCAACAGATGCAGAGATCAAAGCAGAGCTCAAAGAAGCAGGATTCCCAGAAACAGGACGAGTTCCACTATATGATGGACGAACAGGGGAAAAATTTGAACAAGATATCGCGGTTGGATACATGTATATCTTGAAACTTCACCATATGGTAGAAGACAAGATTCACATGCGAAGTATTGGTCCGTACTCTCTTATTACGCAACAACCGCTCGGTGGTAAAGCACAGTCGGGAGGACAGCGTTTTGGAGAAATGGAGGTCTGGGCACTTGAAGTATACGGAGCTTCACACATCTTGCGTGAAATGCTTACTATCAAGTCCGATGATATTCGAGGTCGCGCGGCGACATTTGACTCTATCATCAAGGGCGAAAAGATCAGAGAGCCAAATGCTCCAGCCTCATTCTCGGTCATGTTGAACTACCTCCGAGGACTGTCACTCGATGTAGATCTCAAGAGTTCAACATCGAAACCAGTGGTCGACACCCAAGGCGAAGAAGTACAAGCGTAATTATCAAAGAGTCATACTATGAAAACATTAGATACAACACATTTCGATAGCATTGTTCTCAAGCTCGCAAGTCCTGAAAAGATTCTTGAATGGTCTTATGGTGAGGTTACCAAACCAGAAACTATCAACTACCGTACTGGTCGCAGTGAGCGAGGAGGTCTCTTTGATGAGCGCATCTTCGGTCCTGAAAAAGACTATGAATGTTACTGTGGAAAATATAAGCGCATTCGATACGCAGGTATTATCTGTGAAAAGTGTGGTGTTGAAATCACACAGTCTATCGTTCGTCGAGATCGTATGGGTCACATTGACCTCTCATCTCCAGTTGCCCACATCTGGTTCCTTCGCGGTGTCCCATCACGAATGAGTATTCTCCTTGGTATTCCACTCACCGAACTTGAAAAGGTTATCTACTTCGCTGGGTATATCATCGTTACTGTTCATGAAGATGAAAAAGAGCGCATCATTGCTGATCTTGATACTGAATTTAAAAACAAATTGAAGAATGCGGCTGACGACGAAACTCGTGACAAGCTTAAGACATTGCTCCTCAATACAAAGAAAGAAATTGCAGAAATCCGCACAGGAAAAGTGTTGACTGAAATCTCATATCACCACTACTCATTGAAATATGGTTCTGCGTTTGAAGCAGGTATTGGCGCTGAAGCAGTGTTCGGTCTCTTCAAAGAAATTGATCTTGAAAAGATTAAAGCTAAGACTGAAAAGTCTCTAGAGAAAGCAGGTGCTGCAGAGCGTGAAAAGCTTAACAAGCGTCTCTCTCTCATCCGCGCAATGCTCTACGCTGAAATCCGCCCTGAATGGATGTTCCTTACTCGTATTCCTGTGATTCCACCAGCACTTCGTCCTATGGTGGCTATTGAAGGTGGACGACATGCGACAAGTGATATCAACGACCTCTACCGTCGCGTCATCAACCGAAACAACCGTCTTCGAAAGCTCAAGGAAATTGGTGCTCCAGACGTTATTCTTCGAAATGAAAAGCGTATCTTGCAAGAAGCAGTCGATGCTCTTATCGACAACTCCATTGCCGGACAAGACTCTCCAGCGATGAGTCAGGCACAACGTCGTGCTTTGAAGTCTCTCTCAGATAACTTGAAGTCAAAACAAGGTTTGTTCCGTCAGAACCTTCTTGGTAAGCGTGTGGACTACTCTGGACGATCTGTAATCGTTGTTGGTCCTAATCTTCGCTTGAACCAGTGTGGACTTCCGAAGCACATGGCTCTTGAACTCTTTAAGCCATTTGTAATTTCAAAGATTATTTCGCAAGAACTCGCGTTTAACATTCGTGGAGCAAACAAACTCATTGAAGACGGTATTCCAGAAGTGTGGGCAATCCTTGAACAAGTGATTGCTGGAAAGTATGTAATGCTTAACCGAGCTCCGACACTTCACCGTCTTGGTATTCAGGCCTTTATGCCAGTTCTTATTGAAGGAAATGCTATCCAAGTGCACCCACTCGTGTGTCCTGCGTTCAACGCTGACTTCGACGGTGACCAAATGGGTGTGTATCTTCCTCTCTCAGATCAAGCACAACACGAAGCAAAGACACTTGTGGCAGCTGACAAGAACCTCTTGAAGCCACAAAACGGTGACCCAATCGTGTCATCAAAAATGTTGGATATTGTTTTGGGTTGTTACTGGATGACTTCTATTGTTGATGGAGAAAAAGGAGAAGGAATGTATTTCTCAAGTCCAAACGAAGCTATTATGGCAAGTGACTTAGGTGTGGTGTCATACCGAGCGAAAGTATTTGTTCTTGGAACAGATAAACCAAAGTATGCACAATTTGGTGGTAAGCCATTTGAAACAACAGTTGGACGATTGCTCTTCAACGCTATTCTTCCAGCAGAATTCCCGTATACAAATGATGAAGTAACCGCAAAGAAAATTATCGGTATCGTGGATACGATGATTTCAGACTTCGGTATTCCAGCTATTGCTCCAGTATTAGACCGAATCAAAAACTTCGGATACAAATACGCGACAAAGTCAGGAACAACATGGAGTATCGACAACGTAATTGTGCCAAAAGAAAAGCCAGCGATCATTGCGACACACCGTGCGATGGAAGCTGCTATCAAGGCACAGTTTGAAGACGGTCTTCTCTCTGAGGAAGAGCGATTCCAAAAAGTTATCGAAGTATGGAACAAGGCGAAAAGTGAAATTGAAAAAGCACTTACTTCTACTGTTGAAAAACACAGTTCTGTCTACGACATGATTACTTCAGGAGCTCGAGGATCGATGTCAAACGTGACTCAGATGGCTGGTATGAAAGGTATGATTCAAAACACTACTGGACGAACCATTGATTTCCCAATCATTCCGTCTTACAAGGAAGGTCTTTCTCCGATTGAATACTTCATTACTACTCACGGTTCTCGTAAAGGTCTTGCCGACACAGCACTTAACACTGCTCGTGCAGGGTACCTAACCCGAAGACTTGTTGATGTGGCACAAGACGTGATCATTACAGAAGACGATTGTGGCACAAAGCTTTCAAAGCGTGTGACAAAAGAAGTTATTTCTGGTCTTGAAATCCCACTTGCAAAAACAATTCGAGGAAGAATTCTTGCAAAAGACATCACGCTTGCTGATGGAACGACGCTCTTCACGAAAGGCCAC
>CAYHJY010000024.1:0-6853 GCA_964357135.1 uncultured Candidatus Saccharibacteria bacterium | reverse complement strand
ATTCTTTAAGGTACGAAAATGGCTCTAAACAAAGAGATGCAACTGTATAACACAAAATCAAAATCTATAGAGCTGTTCACCCCTTTGCATGAAAACATAGTTACTATGTACGCCTGTGGCCCTACGGTGTATGACTATACCCATATCGGGCATATGAAAAAATATATCGGAGACGATATATTGCGACGAACACTTTCCTATCTGGGGTACGAGGTAAAACACGTGATGAATATCACTGATGTAGGCCACTTAACAAACGACAGTGACGAAGGAGATGACAAGTTTGAAGGGAAAGCCAAAGCTGAAGGAAAAACAGTTTGGGATATTGCTGCTTTATATACTCAATACTTTCACGAAAGTATGCGCGCTGTTAATGTCCTTCCTCCAAATATTGCTGAGGCTAAGGCAACTGATCACATAAAAGAGATGGTTGCACTTGTTGAAGTACTAACTAAAAAAGGTTTTGCATACGAAACTGATCAAGCAATTTACTTCGACGTATCCAAAGATTCAAAATACGGGGAGCTCTCTGGTCAGAAACTAAGCGATAAAACTCTCGGTGCCCGAGAAGATGTTGTTGTAGATACGCAAAAGAAACATCCCGCAGACTTTGCCCTATGGTTTAAACGTGTTGGCAAATTTGCCGATCATACCATGCATTGGCCAAACCCAAATGGTATACCAGGAGACGGCTTCCCTGGCTGGCACATAGAGTGCTCTGCAATGAGTATGCACTATCTCGGAGAGACCATAGACATCCATACCGGTGGTATCGACCATATCCCCGTCCATCATGAAAATGAGATAGCTCAGAGTGAGTGTGCAACAGGTCACGACTTTGTGCGATTTTGGGTACACCATGCTTTCCTCAATGTTGATGGAGAAAAAATGAGTAAAAGTAAACAAAACTTTTACACACTTTCAGACATCGAAGAACACAACATCGATCCTCTTTCAATGCGCCTCCTCGTAATGCAAACAAGTTACCGTAAGCCGATAACCTTCACCTGGGATACTTTGAATGCTTCATATACAAAACTCAAAGAATTGCGATCATTTGCGTCAATGAAGCTTACTGGTGGAAGTACTATTGAAATGTACAAAAAGGACTTTACCGAGGCACTGTGCGATGACCTCAATACTGCTAAAGCTTTAGCAACACTCTGGACGATGTTCTCTGATGAGTCGCAAACAAAAGAAGATCGCTATGCAACACTCTTATCGTTTGATGAAGTACTCGGACTTAATCTTGCTTCTGTCCCCGCTTTTACTATTAGTCCTGAAGCACAAGAGTTACTCGAAAAGATGAAGCGAGCTCGAGCGGAAAAAGACTACACTACCTCTGATGCTATTAGAAAAGAGTTGGAAGCACTTGGTTATACAGTAGAGCAAACTGCTACTGAAATACTACTTAAATAACTATTTAGTTGGGATACGAACCTGTTGCAGGAAGTGTTACAGAGAATGTAGAGCCTGTTCCGAGGCCTTCAGATTCAATAACCACATCACCCTTGTGGGCACGAGCGATTTGTTGCGCAAGATAGAGTCCAAGCCCAGAACCTCCAGTATTGGTCTTACCTCCTTCCCCTCGACTAAACTTTTCAAATAGTTTCGCTTTTGTTTCTGGAGAAATACCCATGCCGTTGTCAGTAACCGCAAATACTATGGTGCCACCATCTCGCTTGAGGGAAATCTTTACGAAACCTTTTGGAGTGTACTTGATACTATTATCAACAAGGTTTAAAAACACCTGTTTGAGTTTTGTTGCATCAGCGCTAACTATGAACTTATCATGCTTCTCCATTTCAAGAGTAAAGGTGAGCCCTTTGCTTTCAGCTGGCACCTTCATTTCCCCATACAACTGTGTCACTACAGCAGAGAGGTCCGTTGGACTAAACTCATATTTCATACCACCCTGCTCTATTTTTGAGACATTGAGCAAATCTTCCACAATATTCACCAGCCCTTGTGCTGAGGTGTAGATTCGCTTCACTGCGCCATCTTGTGGCTCTGAGAGTGGCCCAAAAGCGCCTTCAGAAAGCATGGATGTATAGCCTTTGATAGCGGTGAGCGGAGAACGGAGTTGGTGAGAAGCAAGCGATAAGAACTCAGTTTTAAGCTTATCAAGTCCCTTAAGCTTATCGTTTGCTTCAGCAAGTCCAAGGTTTGATTTCTCCAAATTCAAACTCAAATCTTGCAATCGACGTCGCTGTTCTATTTCTCTTCTAACACTACGAACAAGAATATATCCTGTAATAATAACGAGTACCAAAGTCCCCAGCACAACATATCTAATAGTTTCAATAGTTCTAACGAACAGTAGCCCTGAAACAGCAAAACCTAATATCCAAACAAGCGCCTGTGCCGCAATAAGCTTACTAGTAAATGCTTTATATCTAACGACTAAGTACGAAAGAAAGCCTAAAAATATAGGCATTCCGAAAATACCCACTTGAGCTAGCTCCCAGTTTTCAGTGATACTTCCAATAATATTTCCATATGAAAACGCCATAAGAAATAATATGCTTCCAGCGCCGATGAGAATTATTTGCTTTTTAAATTGAGCTTCTGCTTTTCTAAATGCTCGCGTACAAACAAAGAGAATCCAAAGAACAAATGTGAGCTCCAAAGCGTAGGTATAATACGTGGCTATAGGTCCTTCAAAAACAGAGCAATCAGCAAGTACAACACCTTGCAGTAGATACTGAGTAGGTAGCGCCAAAACAATAGGTAACAAAAGAATACCTATTGTTATTTTCTTTCTTAAAGAAATATCTTTACCGTAAGAAAAAACTGATACTAAATACAACACCGCTGAAAAGACGAGCACTTCTAACAAAATAGCCAGTGACCATGTAAATATGGCTATTTCTGGTACGTTAGTTGTCCACTGAATAAGATCAAGAATAAGCCATCCTGAGAAAGCCAAGCTTATGAAAAGCAACAAACGATTGAGTATCGCTTTTTTGTTATTGGCAATAATAAGAAAGCCGAAAAGAACAGCAATGACTATGACCGGAATATGCGAATAATACAGGAGCGTTGGTGCGTTGGATGAAAAAATACCATACTGAGGAGGTGGAATGTCGCAATACGTTTGTTGCATAAGTATAAACAGTATATACCAGTTTTTAGCCTTTTATAAATATAAAAGGTAGGTACCAAAGAAGATTATAAGGATTGCTATTATCTTTTGTGCCAAATGTCTACCCGCCAATCGCTCTGTACTTATATGTGGTAAAAAGAGAGTAAGCACAACGCCAATAAGAAAAACGAATAGCGGCTGGAAAGAATCTACAAGAAATACGAGTGCAATAGGAACAAGTAAGCTGACAAAGTTAAATATAACATTACCTAAGATAACAAGGAGTTCACTTATTAAGATAGCGATAGTCACGATACGCTTTCTTGTGCTAATCATATATAAGAAATCTTTTTTGTATTTCTTATTGCAGAAGAACATATATAACCCCGTAATAGTTAGCCCTACGTATTGCCAAAATACAGCATCGAAAAAATTGTACTGTAATGCTATTTTTTTGAAAAATGTCTCATACAGAGCAAACAATGCTCCTGATGCAATCATCAATAGTATAAGCCTTCGTTTAAAGCGAATCTTCTTACCTTCGTCAAACTCAAATGCCAGTATCGCTATTCCTAAAATAACAATAACAGATGCAAGGAGTTGATTTCTCGGAAGTGTCTCACCTAAAATAATGTACCCAAAAAAATACCCAAACACAGGAACAAGCTGCGTAAATGGAGCTACAACTGAAGCTTCGTTGTCCTCTAGTGCGTAAAGACTCAAACCGACAGCCACGATACTGACAGCACCAATAGCCATAAGCCCCAAGATATGGGCAACCGAAATAGAAAATACGTCAGTACTTAAAAAGTATAAAAAAGGAAGAACGACGATCGAAAACAACGAAGAAAATATCAACAAAGCGCCTATTCCCCGCTCTTGTAAATACTTTGAAATAACAAATTTATCAATATGAGAAACAATTCCCCATAATAGTGGCGATATGAGAGCTAAAACAAACCAGTGCATATAGTATCGTTACTTATTTTCAGCAATTACTTTTTTAGCTTCTTCTGGGTATGCTACTGCTTCCAATAACGCCCCGAGCATTATTGGGGCAACAATCGTGGCGTCACTTTCAATCACGTGCATCGGAGTCTCTGTAGTGAGCTTATCCCAGGTGATTTTTTCATTAGGGGTCGCACCTGAGTATGAGCCGTATGACGTCGTCGAGTCACTAATCTGACAAAAATACGCCCACGGTTTTACCTCCTGCTCAAGGTCATACTTGATACTTGGCACCACACAAATAGGAAAATCTCCTGATATACCTCCACCAATCTGGAAGAACCCAACTCCTTCTCCTGGAGAGAGTTCATTTTGATAGACGTCATAAAAATGCGCCATAGATTCTATATCAGACTTTACGATACGAGGGTCAAGTTCTCCTCTATAGCAATACCCAGTAAAAATATTTCCAAACGTAGAATCAGCATGTCCCCCTGTCATGATGGGAAGGTTTTTCTCAGCTGCAGCTAAAAGCCAGCATTCTTCTGGATTACCCTCAAAATACGGTTTAAGTTCTGGGCTAAGAATAAGCTCATAAAAATATTCATGCCAAAACTTTCTTTCACCAAGCGCTTGTGCTTTTTGCCAAATAGGAATGATGATTTTCTCAACTTTTCGAAAGGCTTCATCTTCGGGAATAGTTGTATCCGTCACACGACGCATTCTGTCTTGTAAAATCTTTTCATCATCTTCTTTTCTAAAATACCGATAATCGGGGAAATTTTGATAGTGTGTGTGAGCAATCAAACGAAACAGTGACTCTTCTAGGTTTGCACCTGTTACAGAGAGTCCGTGAATCAAATTTGATCGTATAGCAGGAGCCATATAAATCCCGAGTCGAGCGCTCGACATGGCACCAGCAACAGCCCAATACATTTTTCCACCTTTTTGTATATGATCAAAATAGTCAAATGTTGCTCGCTTTACCGCAGACGCATTAAAATGATGATAACTTTTTACGATAAACTCTGTTAGAGGAAGGTTGGTTTGTTTCATATAATTATTGTTCTTGAATAATAAAATCTTGTCGTATAAAAACCCGTTGATATAAAAAATATATTGAAAAAGCTATTACCCCGATGACTACCGTAAAGAATACTTTGTTTGTTACCTTTTTACTCATATATTTTCTGAAGGATATCGTGTCCCTCGTTTTATGAAGTTCACCTCTTCATCCTTAATCTGAAATCGTTCACGGAAAAAGGTGATTATTTTTTCTCGATCTAGTCCATTTTGACATGTATAGACATCAGCAGAGATAAATCCTCGAGCCGGAAATGTATGCATACTGATGTGGCTTTCCTCTATCACCACAAATCCGCTCCACCCTCCTGGATCTTTTTTATCATTCCCTGCCGCAAAATACACCACCGGACCACCCAAAATAGACATCCCGAGGGCAATAGGCAAATCTGCTAAAGCCTTTTCTACTACTGCTTTATCATTCAATAATCCAAAGTCCCCGCTATATCCGTCTAGTGTTATATGTTCTCCAAAATGGTTCATGTATATTTATATTATACCACTTATTTCTCGAGCACACTCTTCACAAACTCTGTTAATGTCGCTCCGACTGCCTCAAGAGCTTTATAAAATGGCGCTTCACTATGGAGTGCCGGATGAGTATCTATTTCAATAAACCAAATCTTCCCGAAGCGATCCACAATAAATTCGCTTTGAGAATAGTCCTTCACCCCAAGACTTCTATGAAGCTCTTGAGCGAGCTCACTCAAACGCTGTCGCTCATCGGAGCGAAGTCGTGAAGACCCTTCAGTATATGAACCACTGTGGCGTGTTTCGTGTGAGAGCACACCTCGACTTGGAGAGCTGATATCTACTACGGGAAGCACGTATTCTTTTTTATTGCGAAATTCATCTATGACCCCGACCGCGACTTCAGTACCTGAGATGTACTGCTCTACAAGAAATGGTTGGTTGTGTGAGATAGATTCTTCTACCATTTGTGACAAATCAAGTGGTGTAAATGCAAAAAACGTATGTACAGAGGATCCACCAGAGAGCGGTTTTACTACCCACGGAGGAGCCATGGTTTTATAAATACGCGAAGTTATTTCATTTACTGATTCTCCCCCGTCTGGCATCACCAGAATAGATGCCGGAGTTTTGATACCTAAACTTTCAGCCCGTTCTTTGGTAACTTTTTTATTAAAAGCTTGTGCAGACGCTACTACTCCCGAACCACTATACGGAATACCGTAACCATCAAGTAATCCTTGAACCTTTCCGTCTTCACCAAACTCACCGTGAAGCGCATTCCAAATATAATCAACTGATGACTGTGCCTTTTCGAGGTCTGCAGGGATACCTTTGATGTGAAGCACTCCTTCTTTGTCGAGCAACATATCGATAGCTTCAAATCCTGCCTCGTGAAGTGCTTGTTGCACTGCCCCACCAGTTTTAAGGGAAATACTATATTCAGGACTGATGCCTCCGCGGAGAATACCGATGCGTTTCATTGAGAGAAGTATAGCATTTAGTTTTTTATGAAGGCAGGATTTTCTTTCACCTCTCGTTTTGTCAGTCGTAAAAAACACGGGCAGGATAAGAACACCTGGAAAACCCACGGTTTTCCCAATCCTTCCTCCACAGGGAAACTGCTGTTTCCCCGACCCCCTTCCGGTTCAAATCCTGCTACCCGCCGAGCCATAAAACAAAAACACCTCACAATGAAGTGAGGTGTTTTTGTTTTTGTGCGCCGGGCAGGATTTGAACCTGCGTAGCCCGAAGGCGTCAGATTTA
>CAYHJY010000023.1:0-6876 GCA_964357135.1 uncultured Candidatus Saccharibacteria bacterium | reverse complement strand
AGTACCCAGACATCAATCTGCACATGATTAAAACACACTGAAGTATACTTAAAAGCGATATCAGTAATACTTGGAGTCTTTGAAGTATCAGTAGTTTATAAAAATACTTTGTATCTCAAGTACTGATCCCCTGCATGGATTGCGGCGATGTCACTTACCGAGCTCGTATAATATGATGTGTCTGTTCCATCAGGACCGACAAAGTTCCAGGTGAGATTATCTAGATTGGTAGCAATTTGGAATCGTATAGGTGTACTCCCTATGCCAGAGGGTTGCCCTGAGGGGAACCATGTTAACTGTTCAAGCACAGCTGGTGCACCAAGATCTATCGTTGAAGAAGTGAGTTCGCCACTACTTACATACGTTACGCCTATTGAGCTAAGCTTTATTTGTCCTGCAGCACCTGCATAATCAACCCCTCCATCAGTACTAGAAAATCGAGATATGTCAGTAAAGGTAGTTTGTCCTGGGCCACCACTCCAATCTGTTTGTGTTACAGACCCAACACTTGTTTGATTAGTAAACGTACCAGAAGGACCATCAACCTCAACTGTCGCATCAGCAATAGGGAGTCCTCCCAAATCTGTTACTGCTACCACCAAGCGGCTCCCTGAAATAGCTGGTTTAAGTGTAAGTGTAAGTTGTTGAGTAGACCCAGGAGAAATAGAAAGAGGAAATATAGGATTGGTCCCCGCTATTTCATAGCTTGTTCCTGAAAGAGTGATGCCGTATGTATCCCACTCTATATTGTTTAAAACGTTTGAAACTCCGCTAGCACTATACGGGATAGTCGTCTTTATCACAGCGGGATTCCCTATCAACTTGGTACCAATAAGAGATCCTGATACTCCGGTCATACTTGCGCATTGCGCTGATTGAACCCTGAGATCTAAAGAGCTCACTGTATCAATAGCAAACGTGGCTTGACTGACAGTATTAGCAACAATAGTAATATGAGGCTTTATTGGGTCTGGGTTACCTACGGCCCCAGGAAGGTAGGTCTGTTCAGAAGAGTACCCGCTCTTAGAAACAGTAATATGATACTGCTCTGTTGAAGGTGGAGCATCAACAATGGTAAGCACTCCACTTGCATCGGTAACGTCTGAGAAGTTAACTGCTGGAATTAAGGCATTATTTTGTATTAAAACTGTTGCATTTGCGACAGGGAGTCCACTTGCGTCAATAACTTTTATTACCAAAGCACCATTTCCATTTTCTGTCTCCAAACTTTTTGGTGCAACAGCGCTAGTGTATTCTACCGACACGGAATCTGAACAACTAGAGCACACTACCTCCACAACAATCAACTTGTTATCTGAAGGAGATAAATCGTTTGGTATTCCGCCAAGCGTACCATCAGCAGGCAAATCTATATTACGGATTGTGGTATTAACAGAAAATGTGACAGCCCCTCGTACGACACTTTTTGTCGCAGGAACAACCCCTGAAGGGATACCTGAAACAACACCGACATCACTATACTGCAAATTCCGAATGAACTCTATTTGCTCACTGGCGACTTGAGTCGCCACTGTCTTAATACGAATACGAGCAGAGAGCTGCACTACCTTTGAATAGAGCTGATAAATAGCTAAAGAAAAAATAACAAAAAAGGCGGCAGCGATAAGTGTCTCTATGAGTGTTGTTCCGGACTGACCTCTTCCATACTTCATACTATTTTATAGAGTCCATTATCGAATACATCGGCGAAAGCATCGATACTGCAAAAAATCCTACCGCCGCACCAATAAATATCATCAACACCGGTTCAATGATAGTCGAAAGATCTTTTGTCTTGGCATCGACTTCTCCTTCATAAAACAATGCTACATCAAGGAGCATACTACCGAGCTTCCCTGTTTCTTCTCCCACCTCTATCATCTCGCCTACCATGATGGGGTATAACTTTGTTTCAGCCTTAAATACTCCTGACATCGGGGCACCTTTTTCAATCACCTTTTCAATATCTTCCATCACTTTTTTGTAGTACACATTTTGAAGCACTTCTTTAGTAATAGAAATAGCGCGACCAATATTTACTCCAGAACCCAAAAGAGAGGCCATGGTACGAGTCGTACGAGCAGCATTCATTTCTTTAACAATAGTACCGATAACGGGCAATCGTACGACAGTCCAGTCGATCATACGTTTTGTTCGCGGTAATCGAAAGGCCATAACACCTAAAAACACCAATACAACTATGCCGAGCAACAACAAAACAAGATGGTTTGCGATTAGGTCACTAAGGCCGATAACCAAACGTGTTGATGAAGGAAGTGTTGTGCCAAGCTCTTTAAATGTCTTAGTCAACACAGGTACCACGTAAGCAAACATCAAGATACCGATAAGAACGATGGCCGCCAAAATAATAGAGGGATACATCATGGCGCTCTTTACCTTTTTATTAAGCGCGTAACTTTTTTCAAGGTTAATACCGATCTCTGTCAAAGCATTTGGCATTCCTCCTGACTCCTCACCCGCTCGAACCATAGACACAAAAAGCGCTGAAAAAACCTTGGGATATTTGGCCAACCCATCAGAAAACGTTCCTCCCTTATCGATAGTTTCAGAAAGGGGCTCTACTATTTTTTTAAGGTATTTGTTTTTACTTTGTCGAGAAAGGACTTGGAGTGCACGAGAAAGTGATAGTCCAGCCTTCAAAATTCCTGACAGGTATTTTGTAAACAGGATTTTTTCAGAAAGTTTTACTGATCCACTACCAAAAGAAATGGATCCGAGCCCTGACAGCAACCCTCCCATTTTTTGAGTGACCAACATTGGAGTAACTCCCATCTCACGAATAGTGTTGATAGCTTCAACTCTATCACGTGCTTCTACTTCGCCAACAGAAACACTACCGTTACTTGCTCGAGCCTTATAAGAAAATTTCATACTACTATTAGTGTATCAAATTTTTCGTGTCTGTGGTTATTTTTTTACTCTGACACCACACGCAACACTTCATCAATCGTCGTATTACCTTGAATCGCTTGAAAAATACCATCTTCAATCATTGTCATCATCCCCTCTTTCTTTCCTTGTGCTTCTACTTCATCAGCTGAACCGCCACGAAGAATTATTTCTTTAATAGCCGGAGAGATTTTAAGCGCTTCATGAATACCGACTCGCCCCTTGTAGCCATCTTCCGACTCTTCATTTTTTGTAGGTTTATAAAACGGTATTTCTTTCCACGGAGTGCCTGGTTTGATTAGTTTCTCTGCTTCAAGAAATGTCCGTGTATGCTCAAGATCTACCACATCACCAAGCGCTTTCAGTTCTCCATCGGAGAGAAAGTATTGTTCTTTAGCATTGGTAAGTCTTCGCACCAAACGCTGAGCCACGATCACCTTAGCGGTTGAAACGATCAGGAACGGCTCGACCCCCATATCAATAAGTCGCGGGATGGCTCCAGCTGCTGAGTTGGTGTGGATAGTCGAAAGCACTAAGTGACCAGTCAATGCAGCGTTCACTGCAAGAGATGCTGTTTCTCCATCTCGAATCTCCCCCACCATGATGATGTTCGGGTCTTGTCGAAGCAACGCACGCAAACCATTTGCAAAGGTCATACCTATTTCACTTTTTACTTGGGTTTGGTTAATACGAGGCATTTGATACTCAATCGGGTCTTCAACAGTTGAGATATTAACTTCGGGAGTGTTGAGAATATCGAGCATAGTATAGAGGGTTGTAGTTTTACCAGATCCTGTTGGACCAGACGCGAGCACAATACCTGAGTGTTGTTTCATTCCTTCATGAATACGCTCCAAACTCTCTCCATGAAACCCAAGTCCTTCAAGAGTAAAACCGTGGGAAGATTCACGCAAAATACGAATAACGGTCTTTTCACCATAGTACGTAGGGAGTGTTGAGACACGAAATGATACCGGAGAATCATCAAGCACTATTTTAAATCGTCCATCCTGTGGCAACCGCTTCTCATCGAGCTTTAAGTTCGAAAGCACCTTGATACGCGCTGTCACTGCTGGCGCCGCATCTTTTGGCAAACTCATCGCATCATGCAAGATACCATCAATACGATATCGGATGATGAGAGCTTCTTCTCCTGGCTCAATGTGTATGTCAGAAGTATTTTGCAAAATAGCATGCGAGATAAGAGAGTCGACGATCTTAATCACCGGCAAGTCTTCTGCCATTTCTTTCAAATCCTTCTCACTGGCGTCATCAGCTTTCTCGTCCACCTTCTGAATACTGCCAACTTCTTTTTGAATAATAGAGTCAAATTCTGCTTGGAGACTCTTCTTGTACTGCACCAAGACACTTTTGATAGAATCACTGTCAGTGAGCCGTGGTAAGATACGAAGCCCTGTTTTCTTTTTTACGAAATCAATCGCAGGAAGGTTGTCTATGTCGAGCATACAGATCTCAAGATCCGTTCCGCGTTTTTTATAGGCAACAACATTGTACTTGCGAGCAATAGGCTCTGGAATCAACGAAAGGATATCTCTATCGATCTTTTCTTTTTCTAGATTAAGATAGGGAATACCGATAACATAGGCCTGGAGCTTTTGTAATTCTGATTCTTTTACCTTGCCACTAGAGAGCACAAAATCCGAAAGCGTTATGCCTTTTTTCTTTTTCTCTTTTTCAAATGCAGTTATGTCATCCACTGATACAATATTTGTATCAAGGAGTAGCTTTTCTAATTTTGCCTCATCAACAACCATACAGAGTATTATAGCAGTAAGAGAGTAAGAAGTAAGCTTAATAAAATCCTATATTGAAAAATTTAAACGACCGGAGGTAGTAGTCTTATTTTCTTCCTGCGGAACTCGCTTCGCTCAGACAGTCCTCGGTGCGAAAACAAAACTACTACCTCCGAGCGAAACCTAATCACACAAAACAAAAAACACCTTACGAGGTGTTTTTTGTTTTTAGTCTTTAGAGCTCAATAAAGAGAAACTTTCTTCTGAGTGTGACCGAGGCTTGGTCGGACGCTGAATCTCCGCCGTTTGTACAGGTAAGAGTATACGTAGTGTTTACTGTCGGACTAACGCTGACAGAACCAGATCTCGCTCCTCCTGTTGCAAACCCAATACCTGAACAACTTGTGGCATTTGCAGAAGTCCACGAGAGAGTAGACGAATCCCCTGAGGCGATTCGGTCGGGGGTTGCCGTCAGCTCTGCAAAAATACTTGAGGTGATAGGCACGACGGTCACCGTCTTACTAGAGAAAGCTGATCCTCCTGGGCCAGTACAGGTAAGAGTAAAGGTTGTTGTTGTAGAGAGAGCCCCGGTCGACTCATGAGGAAAAGCACTTGCTGTTGATCGAGCGCCGACCCAAGAACCACTTACCGGAGTAGCACTTGCGGTACACGCCGTAGTGTTTGTTGAAGTCCACGAAAGTGTTGAGGCACTTCCAGAAAAGATGCTTGCAGGAGCAGCGTTCAAAGTAACTGACGGTGTTCCTGGTGGGGTAGCTAAACAAATAGAACCGTTCCAAGAAGAACCGCTGGCACAAGAAGCACTTGCCGTAGCCTGAGCAAGCTCTATGCTATTGTGATAAAGATAAAAAACAGTACTACCATAGAGCAGTGTTGTGCCCTGAGAGCCACCAGAAAGAGGTGACGGAGTAAACGAAGCAGGACTACCAGAACTTCGAGTAATAGCAGTTGCTGCTATTGTTAGATCAGTTGTTGTCCAAGAAACACTGTTAGTACATGTCGAAGCGCCGATAGCAATAGTACAATCTGTTGCAGAAATAGTGCCGGACGGTGAACCAACAGGATTAGAGACGACAACTTGCATTTCGTCCGAACCCCATGTACTAAGATTATCCTCAGCATTTAAGCGAAAAATATACGTTCCCACTACGTTCATACCAGAGAGGGTAACTCCGTTTGGGTTATCATTGGCATCTCCACTAATAGAAGCTGTTGCTGGACCACTAACAAATTGCCAGAAAGTGTAGTTCACTGTGCCGTCAGAGTCAGTAGCAGTACCAGTAACAGATGTAGAGCTTGTTGGTAGTGTAAGAGCCACATCCGGACCAGCGTCAACCATAGGAGCTGCATTTGAAGAAACGATATATAAAATATCCGCTCCGTTATAACTCCAGGCAGCAGATGCGTGTGGAGCAACAACAAAAATCAATCCGATAGATACAACAGTAAGGGCTATATATTTTATGTGTTTATTGAAGAATGTTTTCATATAATTATTTAATTAAAACTGACAAACTTCATATCCGGGATGGCTTGGATCAGCCGCACAATACGCTGGTGAGTCACACGAGACTGCGCTACCCGGCCACTGTGTACATGTTGGCGGTGGCGGAGGAGCTGGTCCCCAGTCGTCGACTGTAACAGAGTCATTTGCTGTTCCTAGGACGTTTGAACAAGCGATACTGTATGTTGTTGCACTTGATTGATTTGTTACTATAGTCCCACTTGTGCTTCCACTAGTAGAAAATCCAGTACCGATACAAGAGGTAGCATTTGCAGAACTCCAAGATACCGAATAGTCGTTACCCTGATATGCACCAAAAGGAGCACTGATACTAGCAGTAGGTGGTTGTGGAACAAATGAGTATGCTACCGGTGTTACACCAGCACCATCTAAGGTAGTGAACCCAGAAACATTTGTTTGCACATCGCCTGAAGAACATCCATATCCATCAGTCGGGCTGTTGTACCAACTAAACCCTTCATAAGAATAAGAGGTACCTGAAAGAGTTCCTGTGTAGACCTCCTGAGTTCCCGGTAAGGTACTTATCCAGGTTGGTATATTTATATGAGCGTTTTGCCTCAATCGGAACCCTAACCCTGTTACATCTAGTGGCACAAGTCCTTCTGGATCACTGAAGAATTCAGCTAACTCTTGAGTTGCTTCCCAGTTATAAGCAACTGGTGGGAAGCA
>CAYHJY010000022.1:0-6924 GCA_964357135.1 uncultured Candidatus Saccharibacteria bacterium | reverse complement strand
GTATTTTTATAAACTACTGATACTTCAAAGACTCCAAGTATTACTGATATCGCTGTTACGTATACTTCAGGGTGTTTGCCTCCTGGGCAGATTGATGTCGGGGGACTTTCTTCTGGGTCGTACACAATCACTGTTTCAAAATCAGGCTATGCTACTACTGCAAAAACTATTACAATAAGTAGTGATACGTATGAATCAATACAACTCAACCCGTAATAAGGGCCTGCCTGCGCAGTCGGGCTATACCCTCATGGAGATGTTGCTTGTCGTAGCACTAGTAGCTATTATCGGTGTTGTTATATCCAAATTTCAACGAGACGTTTTTTCTTTCAATCGTTTTTTTAGCAACAGTTTATCTGCGGGGGATAGTGCGCAAAAACTGCTTCGCCCTATGACTGCAGAAATACGTTCTGCTAGTCCTTCAAACAACGGTGCTTATCCGATTGATTCTATTGCCGACAACAGCTTTTCTTTTTATAGTGACGTCGATAATGATGGGCTAAAAGAATGGGTAAAATATAGTCTTTCGGGAACAGTCCTTAGTAAAGAAACCATTAAGCCGACAGGTAACCCTCTCACCTATAACACCGCTAATAAAATAACCAAAGTATTTATGACAGGGGTTCGCAATATTGCCGATGGTATTCCTATATTTACCTACTATGACTCTACCTATACAGGCGGAGCAGGTGGAGTGGTATCTACCAGTAGCGGATCACTAGACGATGTGAGGCTTATTGGTGTTAAAATACGTATTGATCCTGATACAAATCAATCTCCCACCGCGCTTGAAGTTAGTACCCAGGTCGCAATCCGTAATTTAAAAATTCAACAATAGCTATGAATATCTTTATAAAAACTAATACACGAAAGGAAAAAGGATTTCTTCTTATGGGGGTTCTTATTTTTGCTGCAATAAGTGTGCTAACTATTACTGCAGTGATTTCATGGGCAGCGACAAGTGGGAGGCTTTCTCGTCGTGTGCAGTCTCGAGAAGTTTCTTTGCAGATTGCTGAAGCAGGTATCGAGTATGCCAGGTGGTATCTTGCTCATTATCAAAACGGTTACACGCTTGGAAACGCTGGTGCTGGTCCGTATGTGTATCCTTTTGAAGATAAAGATGGCAACCAGATTGGTACCTATACACTAACGATAACAGCTCCACCAGCTGGCTCTACTTTGGTTAAAATAAAATCAACCGGTGCAACACTGGCTGATCCGACTGCTACACGGAGTATAAATGTGCACTTAGCTATTCCTTCTCTTGCAAAATACTCTGTGCTGGCAAATGCCGATATGCGTTTTGGTGAGGGTACTGTAGTCTATGGGCCGATTCACTCAAACGGTGGTGTTCGTTTTGACGGTATTATTTGGAATAAAATTAGTAGTTCAAAAACGAGCTATGATGACCCTGACCATAGTGGCGCCAACGAATTTGGTGTTCATACACACGTAACAAGTGGGACAGGAGCCATCAATAACTCTTTCCGTCCAGCCGAAGCTCCTCCTTCGACTGTTGCTACGCGAAGCGATGTTTTTAAAGCAGGGAGAGATTTTCCAATACCCGCAGTTGATTTTGCTGGTATTACCACTGATCTTGCAACTATTAAGACACAAGCGACAGCGAGTGGAAGGTACTTTGCTGCTTCAGGATATCAAGGGTACCAAATTATTTTAAAAACAGACGATACGTTTGATCTCTATCGAGTGACGAGTTTAACTGCGGCACCGAGTGGGTGTGCTGATGTAAACAGTGAAGCCGGGTGGGGGACATGGAGTATTGGAAACAAAACGTTTCTTGCAAACTATGCGATCCCAGCGAATGGCCTAATCTTTGTTGAAGATCACGTCTGGGTAGAGGGTACTATCAGTACAGCACGTGTCACTATTGCCGCGGCCCGTTTCCCTGACAATGCGAGTTTGCGTAAAAATATTATCGTAAATAATAATTTACGGTATACCAACTACGATGGCACTGATGTTATCGCACTGATTGCTCAAAACAACATAAACGTTGGTCTGTTTTCTCCTAATAACTTTCAAATAGATGCGGCACTGGTGGCTCAAAACGGACGTATTGGTAGACATTATTATGATCCACCAACAAATGGAGGTGGGACGAACCGTTGTGGGGTCAATGTTTCAAGAAACAGCATTACTCTTTATGGCATGCTGGCTACAAATCAGCGATATGGCTTTGCCTATACTGATGGTACTGGGTATGATACTCGTACTATCACCTACGATACAAACCTTCTGTATGCACCACCACCAAATTTTCCTTTAGCATCTGACAAATACCAAATTATTCTTTGGGAAGAGCTTGAAAACTAGCGTTAAGTTGGTGTGATATACTCACTCCATGATGTTACTTATCGGAAACTGGAAAATGGCCCCTTCGAAATCGACAGAAGCACTGTCTCTTGCAAAGAAGACGTTTGCAATTGCTCGTCTCTATAAAAAAATGCTCTCTATCGGTATTTGTGTCCCAAGTATTCATATTCCACTCTTAACAAAGAGTATCAAGACCACCCTTGGTATTGGTGGACAATCAGTTGCTTCAAATGAGGAGGTGGCTCAGACAGGTCTTTTAAGTGCTAGTATGCTTAAGTCATACGGCGCCACCTACTCTTTGGTAGGGCACTCAGAAAGTCGTGCTCGAGGAGAAACAGACGAGCAAGCGCTTGCTAGTACTGTGCTTTTACTGCAAAAAAATATCATTCCTATTGTTTGTGTTGGAGAAAAAGAACGAGATGCCCATGGTTGGTATCTGAGTGCGGTTAAAAGTCAGGTAGAAATTATCATTCTTGGCGTACCAAAGACGCAACTCAAGAAAGTCGTTTTTGCTTATGAACCCATTTGGGCTATTGGCAGTGGTGCCGCGCGAGAGGCGACAGTTGTTGAGTGTCGAGAAATGATTATTTTCATCCGAAAGGTTATTGCTGATGCAACTGATGAAAAAACAGCTAAAGCTATCAATATTCTCTATGGTGGTTCGGTTAACGAACAAAATGCAGGAGCTTTTATTCTTGAAGGTGGAGCGCAAGGTCTCCTGGTAGGGCGAGTAAGTCTTGATGCGAAGCGGTTTGGAGTGCTCGCTAAATCACTTAACATAATCTCGTAATATGAAAACACTCAAAGATATAAAAGGGATGAAAGGCAAAGGGGGTAAACAGCGAGCGCTTATTCGCGTCGACTATAATGTTCCCCTGAAAGGAAATAAGATTCTTGATACACGACGGATCGACGCTTCATTTGCTACTATTCACGCTTTACAAAAAAAGGGTATGCAGGTGCTACTCTTGGCCCATTTAGGAGATGCTTCAGCTAGTTTGAAGCCTATCGCTACGTATTTATCGAAACATTTTAGTGTAAAATTTGTAACAACGCCTATCTTGCATCCTGAGAAAAAAGGGGCACTACTCGAGCGACTGCCAAAAGATACTGTTATTTTATTTGAAAACATCCGTCAATATGAAGGAGAAGAAAAAAATACTCCAGTATTTGCCAAGGCACTCTCTAAGCTCGGTGATATCTTTGTAAATGATGCGTTTTCAGTATCACACCGAAAGCACGCAAGTGTAGTAGGTATTGCTAAGTACTTACCAAGTTATGCGGGTATGCAGCTAGAAAAAGAGATAAACATGCTTTCACCATTGCTTACCAACAAAAAGCATCCCTTTCTCTTTATTTTGGGTGGGGCAAAGTTCAGTACCAAGGTTCCTTTACTAAAGCGGTTTATTGATAGTGCTGATAATGTGGTTATTTCTGGTGCAATTTTAAACTCTTTTTACAAAACCGCGGGATTTGAAGTCGGTGCTTCGGTGGTAGAGGATGGGTATGAAAAAGAAATTAACAAATTACTTTCTTCACCCAAACTACTGCTACCTACAGATGTTGTAGTGTTACGGGGAACAAAAAAGCTCTCACTTATGGCGAATGAGATACAAAAAAACGATACTATCGTCGATATTGGTAAGGACAGTGTCCGTCTCATTAATGAGAAAATACAAAAAGCTAAAGTGGTTGTTTGGAATGGTCCAACAGGGTGGTACGAAAAAGGCTTCACTGGCGCGACTATTGCTCTCGCTAAAGCAATAAAAGAATCAAAAGCCCAGGCGGTGATAGGGGGTGGTGATACGGGCGTGGTAGTAGAAAAGGTAGTAGGAGATGCTAAGAGAGTATTTATTTCTACCGGCGGTGGAGCAACACTCGACTTTCTTGCAAATGGTACGCTTCCAGGGGTACAATCATTAAAATAGAAGTTTTGGAAAACCAAAATAACAGTACCCAGAAAACTTTTTCATAGGAATTGGATTTTAAAAACGGCCCAGGGTTTCTACCCGGGCCTTTTTATTTGACTTTGAATTTTCTTACTATAGAGTAAAAGAAACCAAACTCTTTTACCATGAAAAAGTTACTAGTACTTTTGTTGCTAATTCTTGTCTCAGTTTTTATTAAAGGGCAGGGAAAGGCATATGGGCCCTCTGACAGTCCTGCCTCTCGATACAGCGAACCAGAAGGCCAACTCCTTTTGCGGTTTCGCATGGCAAACTTGGGTGAAAAAGAAAAATACCACTTGTATGTTGAAATTTTTAAATCCCCACAAGATATACTGATGCTGGTTATAAGGAGAGGAGATTTGCCGATGGCTAATAATGTGTGTTTTTATACGACACTTCATTATCAGCCAGTTGGCCTGAAAATTCGGTTTGATATTGTCTTTGGAGGGGTATTGTTTACTTTTTCCCAGACTGTGGGCAGAGAAGAAAAAGAAAAGAAGTATCTTGTTTTATTTAGTCAGATGGGGTTATAAGTTTTTAGAATGGTCAGTGATGGCCATTTTTATTTTTTCAGCAAGAACATCTTTTTCACCTTCTTCGTATGCTGTGTGGTGCCAAGTAGCATTTTTTTGATTGAGAAATCCGGGAATAAGGTGGATATGAAAGTGGGGAACGTCTTTACCTTCTACGACTATTTCTACAAGATCGCAGTTTGTCGCTGTTTTTATACTAGGGATTAATTCTTTTACTTTTACAAAAATAGCACCAAGGGTTTCATTTGGTACATCTTGGATCCACACATATCGTTCTTTTGGCAACAATAATGTATGTCCTTTTGCTACAGGGTTGATATCAAAAAAGGCGATAAATTGCTCATCCTCGTACAGGATCGTCGCCGGAATTTCTCTTCGGATAATCTTGCCAAATATAGTGTCATTTTCCATAACACTATTGTATCAGATTTGATTTTAAGGCAGTAAATGGTAGTCTAAAGAAAAAATACAACCATGAACAGATTTTCTTCTCGTTATATAGACTTACGTCCATATAAGACAAAAGAAATTCTATTGAAAGTAATTCAAGAAAGGAAAATAATTCTTACCCCTGTAAACAAGGTAGAATCTATGTATAGAGCTCTTTGCCCTTTTCATGCAGAAAGAACAGCTTCATTTACTGTGCACAACAATACCTTCTTTAAAACATGGGGATACAAGTGTTTTGGGTGTGGAAGATCAGGGGACGTTTTTCGATTTTTAATGTTGTCTGAGCGGTGGGAGTTTTGGGATAGCTTGGTGTATGTAACAAAAAGGATCATGCCTCCTAACTACAGGCATATAATGTTTTTATCACAAACAAATCAGCTAGCCTTTGAATTCCCTGAAGAACCTCGCCCAGAACCTCCAGATGGTCTACCTTTCTAGTATTTTCAATAGACGCAACAAAACCGTGCCAAAAATGACACGGTTTTTTCTATTAATCTTTGGCACGCAGTGTTAAGCGTACCTCAGATTAATTTGAATACTACAGGTAGAGAGATTTTTTGCAAGTACAGTAAATGGTACAATCGTGGTTATGAATCCTACTATTCCGACGCCGGATGATTTGCAGGCGATGCTATTGAAACGGCTTAACTTAGGTGATGAAGAGCAACAGTCATTTTTATTTCCAGAATATAAACTAGGCAACCTCTGGGATTTTGAAGATATGACTGTCGCTGTTGATCGCATCTATAAAGCAGTAAAGAGTGGTGAACAAATTGGTATTTATGCAGACTATGATTGCGATGGTATTCCTGGTGCAGTCGTATTACTAGACTTGTTCAAGGCCTTAAAAATAGAAGACAGAGTACATATCTATATACCAGACAGGCATGACGAAGGATATGGACTCAGTAGTATTGGTATTGATGCACTAGAGAAAAAAGGTGTGACACTAATCATAACTGTTGACCTTGGCATTACTGCTATTGCCGAAGTCGCTGATGCACGAAGTCGAGGTATAGACGTGGTAGTGACTGATCACCACGCGCCTCTATCTCAGTACCCAGCGGCACTCGCAGTAGTGCATCCAAAAAAGGGAAGTTATATAAACCAAGACCCTTGTGGTGCTGGTGTCGCATTTTATCTCGCTTGTGCATTTCTTGAAAAACATAGAGCAGAATTTGATATTAAAGAAGGGTTTGAAAAATGGATGCTCGATTTGGTAGGTTTCGCGACACTCTCTGACATGGTGCCACTCGTTGGAGAAAATAGAATGCTCGTTACTTATGGAATGATGGTAATGAAAAAGACTCGTCGAGATGGGCTACGGATGCTTTTTGCCGAGCAAAAAATGGACCCAGAGCGACTGACAGAAACTGATCTGACGTTTACTGTTGCTCCACGATTAAATGCTGCGTCTCGTATGAATACTCCCATGCTCGCATTTGAACTTCTCTCAACCAATGATAGATCTCGTGCACTTGTTCTTGTGAAAGAGTTAGAAAAAATAAACAATGAGCGCTAAGTACTGGTAGCTCGTATTGTAAAAGAAGCTCATAAGAAGTTAGATGCCAGAGAGCTACCAGCTATTGTAGTACTCGGAGATATATCATGGCGACCAGCAGTGCTTGGACTCGTGGCGACAAAGTTGCAAGAAGTAT
>CAYHJY010000021.1:0-8023 GCA_964357135.1 uncultured Candidatus Saccharibacteria bacterium | reverse complement strand
AAGTTTGAACAAAGATATCGAGCGGGCACTTCATGAAGCGAACCTTGGATTTTCTATTGCTGTAGACGATGCTGGTGTGCGCGTTATTATCCCAGCCCTCACCACTGAAACACGAAACAAGCTCGTAAAGATAGCCAAAGAACGTATGGAAGATGCACGTATTACTATTCGTAAAGCTCGTGAAAGTGCACTATCGTCACTCAAGGACCAAGCGCTCCCTGAAGATACTTTTATTCGCGCAAAAGATGAAGTACAAAAACTTGTTGATGCAGGAAATGCAGCGCTAGAATCATTGTTTGATAAAAAAGAGAGTGAAATTTTAAACTAGTTAATAGTATGACAATCATTTTATTTATTATTGTCTTATTGGTGACAGTGCTTGTGCATGAGTGGGGGCATTTTATTGCTGCTAAAAAAAGCGGCATGTTAGTAGAGGAGTTTGGCTTTGGTATTCCACCTCGCCTTTGGTCTTTTAAAAAAGGTGAGACACGATATTCTATCAACGCACTACCATTTGGAGGGTTTGTAAAAATTGCTGGAGAAAACGGACTAGATAATACCATCCCTCATGATAGGCAATTTGAATCAAAGGCCTGGTGGAAGCAAGGTATTGTTTTGGTTGCAGGAGTAGTATGCAACATCTTACTTGCTATCGTACTTCTAACTGCTTCTTATAGTCTCGGCACACCAACACTCTCTGACACAGGAACACCGACAGTGTTAAATGTAACAAAAGGAAGTCCTATCGATCAGGCAGGCATCTCTATTGGAGACACCATTATTTCGATTAAAAAATACGACGCAGAAATATCATCTATCGATACTGACTCTCTCAAAAAGGCTATCAACAACTCTACAGATCCGCTTGTTATTACGTACAGTCATGATAAAAAAACGTCTGTAGCGACAGTGACTCCTAAAAAAGAAGGTGATGTCACGATGCTTGGTATTAGTGTTGAAAGGGTAACTATAGAACACACTTCGATACCAAAGGCCTTTGTTCAAGCAGTAAAGCAAACAGTATTTATCACGGGAAGTATTTTCAAAACAGTAGGCACATTATTTGGCAACCTCTTCACTGGTACGAAACAATCTCAAGAACTTATTGGTCCGATAGGGCTTGCGACTGAGATCAAACACGCTTCTGCTATTGGTTTTGGATACCTATTAGCATTTACCGCTATGATCTCTATAAACCTAGCTGTTATCAATATTTTGCCGTTTCCGGCACTTGATGGGGGGAGACTGATTATTGTGCTTTTAGAACGTATAACACGTCGTAAATTCTCAAAAACAGCGGTCGGAATTATTCATGCAAGCGGGTTCCTTCTACTTATTGGGCTTATGATTTTCCTCAGTATTGGGGATATCGGGAGGCTATTTTAGTCAATTTGTTAAGGAATAAAGCCCTTGTTGACTTTTCTTGTATCCATGATAAAGTTGTTTTATTGATTACGTTAGCGTAAGAACAAAATAGTATATGGCAGTTATAAATTTCAAACCAAAACAAGTCACCAAGCGACTCCTTGGCACACTCCAAGATCGAGCACATGACATTATCGTTAACCGATACGGTCTTGGTGACGACGCTGACTCAAAGACACTCGAAGCAATAGGGAAAAAATACGGTATCACTCGTGAACGAGTTCGACAGATAGAAAATGCTGCTATTTCTGCTATTCGCAAGAGCGAAACATTTAAATCTGAACACAAAACATTTTCTGAACTCAAAGACCTTATTGAATCTATGGGTACTCTTGTGCATGAAGAAGATTTTCTTTCTTCTGTATCTAAAGATACGATGACTCAAAACCATATTCATTTTTACCTTGTTCTTGGAGATGAATTTAAAAAACTCAAAGAAGATGACAACTTTAAAGCGCGATGGACGATAGACGAAACACTTTCTGATGTAGTACATGATGCTCTTCACGGTGTATATAAGAACTTGAGTGACAAAGACCTTCTTTCAGAAAACGACCTCGTACTTCGCTTTATTGATGAACTCAAAGAAGTAGGAGAACAATACAAAAATGAAGAAATCGCAAAGCGATGGCTTTCTATTTCAAAGAAAATAGCTAAAAATCCACTCGGTGAATGGGGTCCTTCGGATTCTCAAAATGTAAAAACTCGTGGTATCAAAGATTTTGCATACCTCATGATGAAAAAACATGGTTCACCAATGCACTTCCGAGAAGTAGCGAAGGCTATCATCGACACATTTGGAAGAAAGACACATGTGGCAACAACACACAACGAGTTGATCAAAGACCCTCGATTTGTCCTTGTTGGACGTGGGTACTACGCACTTGAAGAGTGGGGCTATAAGCCAGGAGTGGTGCGAGATGTTATTGCTGAAATTCTTCAAAAAGAAGGACCTCTTTCAAAGGAAGAAGTTGTAGATCGTGTCCTCAAGGAGCGTTTCCTCAAAAAGAATACTATTTTGGTAAACCTTCAAAACCCTGCATATTTCACAAAGCTCGAAGACGGTCGTTACACTACTGCTTCTAAGAAGAAATAAAGACTATGGCAGATGCACCATCAGGAGGAGGATCAAATTGGGGGGCATTTGAAGTCATCCTTGCGCTCTTACTTGGAGTGGCACTCCTTTCAAATATTGGAGGAAAAAATACTCCAAAGACAGCAACTGACACTACTGCTAAAAAAGAAAGTGTTTCTAAGTTGGACGATTCTGCAAACAGATGCGGACTCGCTATTACTGCTCCACTATCACTACAAAAAGTTTCTGGTAGCGTCAGACTCTCTGGTGTGACCACTGGTTGTAACTGGAAGCCTGACGGCACTACAGCGCTTTTTGCGCAAGTTATCAATGGTGCAGGTGTGCCCGTGTCAGAGTTCGTCTCTGTGCAAAATAATGGCACCAATAGTATTAATACTGCATTTGATACTACGATTACTATCACTGGCAATCCTTCTGGAACAGGGTATCTTATTTTAATACCCGCAACACCTGTTGTAGAAAAAGCTATTACTGTTCGTATTCCACTACAGTTTGTTCGAAATTAAAGACGCTTGCGTGATATACTATTTGTCATGCAGAGCGCAGTAACATCATCTTCTATTCTTGGCCAAATTGGTGTTTTTATCGTTCTTCCTATTCTTGTAATCATGGCCTGGAATTTATGGCTTACTTATATCCAAACACTTTTTCTTAAAGGTCTTAAATGGACATTGATTGAAATCAGGCCACCAAAAGATGTATGGAAATCTCCTGCTGCTATGGAATTGGTCTTGAATTCTCTATACCAAACAGGGGGCACAGGAAACTGGTTCGATAAACACTGGAAGGGAAACCTCCGCAACTATTTTTCCCTTGAAATTGTTTCAAATGAAGGAAAGATTCATTTTTATATTAGAACTATTGAAAAATTTCGAAAAATTATCGAGTCTCAAATCTACGCTCAGTACCCTCAAGCTGAAGTATTTGAAGTAGAAGATTACACAAAAGCGATCCCTGATTTTAAAAAAGATGGGCCTATTTCATTATGGGGCTGTGATTTTATTCTCGTAAAAGATGATCCATATCCAATCAAAACGTATGTTGACTATGGTCTCGATAAAGCTGTAGGCTCTCTTGAAGAAGAGCAGCGTATTGACCCTATTACTCCAATGCTTGAGTTTATTGGCTCTGTTGGTATTGGAGAGCATATTTGGTTCCAAATTAATGTTCGCGCCGCAACGGATCGCTTTAGTATTAAAAAAGATGGAAAAGTAGAAGAAGGCAAAAAATGGACCGATAAAGCCAAGGAGGTAATCAAAGAGTTTAATGAGGGTCTAAAAGAAAAAGATAAGGAAGGAAAAACTACTACTGTTCGTCGAGCAACAAAAGGGGAACAGGGTGTTATAGAGGCTATTGAACGTAATGCCAATAAGTTTGGTTTTGATGCTGGAATACGCGCTATTTATGTTACAAAAAATGAGAACTTTGACGCCAACAGAATTGGTGGAGTAACAGGAATGATCCGACAGTACAATACTACTGACTACAACTCATTTAAACCAAGCGGTACGACATCGTTTGATTACCCATGGCAAGACTTACTTGGCAATAGAATCATAAAAAAGAAAAAGGATATTCTTTCTGACTATAAAGATAGATCTTTCTTTTACGGTGGCTTTGATTTTAAAAAATTAAAAAAGTATTTTACCCATCCGAATAAAAGCGGAGAAACTCCATACATTCTTTCAACTGAAGAACTTGCGACTATCTTTCACCTTCCAGGTCGAGTTTCTGAAACTCCTACATTTACTCGTATTGAATCTAAAAAGGCTGAACCACCAAGCAACCTTCCTATCTAACCATTATGCAAACACCGAACATCATAAAACGAGTAGGATTTCTCTTATTGTTTATAGGGGTAGCCTATGTATTTATAACAGTGGTACAAAAAGTACTTCTTCCACCTACGACATTTCCTGTGCCGTATCAAATTACTATCAACAACGGTCAAACATTATTTTCTATCTCAAAAGAACTTTCTGATGACGGGGTTATAAAAAATCGTAGGGTGTTTGAAATGTTTGTGATGACATTTGGTAACGAAAGTCATATTAGCGAAGGGGAATATTTTTTTGAAAAACCAGTGTCTGTGATAGAGGTTGCCATGCGTATCGCGGGGAGACAATTTGGTGTGGCCAAGCGCAAGGTGACCTTTCCTGAAGGATTTTCAAATAAAGAAATGGCGACTCGCCTGACTGAGACATTTGACAGCTTCGATACTGCACTATTTCTCTCTTTATCAAAAAACCAAGAAGGGTACTTGTTCCCAGACACGTATGGATTTTTCCCGTCGACTACACCTGACGTCATAGTAACTGCGCTTCGGAAAAACTTTGATAAAAAAATAGAGAGTTTAAGGCCCCAGATAGATTCCTCAAAACGATCACTCTCTGACATCATCATCATGGCTTCTATCATAGAAAAAGAAGCTCGAGGAGAAAACGATAGAGAGCTCGTCTCGGGTATTCTCTGGAACCGTATAGATGCGGGTATCCCACTCCAAGTAGACGCACCGTTTATCTATCTCCTTGGAAAAGAAAGTAAAGAGCTAACTAGAGCAGATCTTGCAACAAAATCTCTATACAACACCTATATTCACAAAGGGTTTCCTCCAACACCTATCAACAACCCCGGTATTGCGGCTATCGAAGCAGCCTTAAAACCAGAAATTTCCCCTTATTTTTATTATTTACATGACGAAGATGGTACTATTCACTACGCCAAAACATACACTGAGCACAAAGCCAATATAAGAAAATACTTACGATAATATGCTAAACCAAGCCCTTGCTTTTGTAGATATAGAAACAACAGGACTCGACAACCAAAGTCACGAGATT
Organism: uncultured Candidatus Saccharibacteria bacterium; assembly: GCA_964357135.1. Taxonomy (GTDB): domain Bacteria; phylum Patescibacteriota; class Minisyncoccia; order Phycocordibacterales; family UBA9973; genus UBA4124. Next base: position 2,662 of record CAYHJY010000021.1, on the reverse strand, counting down.
ATTGAACTTGGAGTAGTAGTCGCCAAAATGAAAGACGATGAACTCATCGTTACCGACGAACTCAATCTTAAAATCCAACCAAAGAATATCGAAGGTGCAGACGCTCAAGCGCTCCGCATCAATGGGTATAACCCCGCCGATTGGTTATTTGCTGTGTCACTCGAAGATGCTATGAAAGAGTTTGCAAAGAAAACAGAAGGGGCAATTTTTGTGGCTCACAACATTACCTTTGATTATGGATTTATAGAAAATGCATTCAAAAAAACAGGTATAGAAAACAAAATGCATTTTCATAAACTCGATACTATATCCCTTGCTTTTGGCATACTTCATACAAATGATGATATTGGTAAGCTTTCGCTCCGAGCGCTTTGTGAAAAATATAATATTGAAAATAAAAAAGCGCATAGTGCCTTTGCAGACGCCTATGCGACTTATGAAGTGTTCAAAAAGTTAATGAACTTGAAATAAAAAACCGTAGCTGTGTAGCTACGTCTCCTCATGTTCTTAATCGCTCTACTGTTTCTTGCAAAATAAGTATTTCCCCTTTAAAAACTGGATCAGTATCCATCAAATCTTTTACCGTTTGGCAACTATGGATTACTGTTGTGTGGTCCCTGCCTCCAAAAAAGTCCCCAATGCTTTTTAAAGATTCAGAAGTAATAAAAAGTTTAGATAAATACATTGATATTTGCCGCGCCTTCACCACCTCTCTTTTTCGCAGTCTCAAAAAAACCTTTTCAAAAGGGATTTTATAGTACAAGCACACGGCAGTGGTTATATCTTCTTTTGTTAAAACTTTGGGCGCTTTCCATGTTTTTCCTTCCATATCTCCCTGGATCCCGTTATAGTCTTTATGAGTTATAGATAACCCTAACCGCCGCAATGTTGAAATTTGATTTTCCCAACTTGTAACACCAATAAATGTAACTATTTCTTTTTGACACCGCCTTACATTTGAAATGAACCTTTCAAGTTCATCACCAGGTGTTTCCAAAAAATCGATCATTTGAAAGTTTATTATAACCATTTTATATCCCAGGTTATGAATAACCATTTTGGTGAATGATTCAAGGTCTTTTGCGTGGTCTAACTCGGTTAGGGGGTCTTGGGTGATATAGCTAATTTTTTGAAGAAGATTAGAGTGGTCGAACATTTCTGAGTCAAAGATCAATACCTTTGTTTTCATGTAGAAAAGTTTTCTACACTTTACTCCCTAATAGACCTGTGTCAACAATGTGTTACTATGAGGCTTTATGGAGCAAAAAAAGCACAAAATCTTTGTTGGAGTATCAGGTGGGGTAGACTCGTCTGTTGTCGCGTACCTCTTAAAACAACAAGGGCATGATGTGCATGGCATTTTTGTCAAAACATGGTCACCCGAGTGGTTGCCATGCACTTGGGTAGATGAAAAGCGTGATGCAATGCGGGTTTGTGCTTCTTTAGACATACCGTTCCACTATTTCGATGCTGAGGAAGAGTATAAAAAAGGTGTGGCAGACTATATGATAAGCGAATACAAAGCAGGACGTACACCAAACCCTGACGTGTTGTGTAATCGTGTTATTAAGTTTGGTGTTATGTGGGATTATGTAAAAAAACACGGTGGAGAATACGTGGCTACGGGACACTACGCACAAACTGACGGCATTCACTTGATGAAAGGAGTAGATACGTCTAAAGATCAGTCATATTTTTTGTGGATGCTTTCAAGAGAAGATCTTGCACACACTTTGTTTCCCATAGGACACCTACAAAAAATACAGGTACGAAAAATTGCTGAAAAAGCCGCTCTTTTTACCAGTGAGAAAAAAGACAGTCAAGGTATTTGTTTTCTTGGCGATGTTGATATGCGAGAATTTCTTTCTCATTATATAGAACAAAAAAAGGGTCCAGTGGTAGACGTAAATGGTGCCGTCATAGGAGAACACGGTGGTATTTGGTTTTATACACTTGGTGAGCGTCATGGCTTTCGTCTTACTACACAGACTACTGATCAAAAACCATACTATATTGTCGAGAAAAAAATAGACGAGAATACTCTCGTAGTGTCACATGACTCTAAAACCACTGTCTCAGAAAAAGAAATTCAAACTATCAAACTTCGAGACACTTCTTGGATTGAGAAACCTACAGGAAATATAATGGCTCAAATCCGCTACCACGGAGAGCTTATCCCAGCAAAAATAATAGACGAACACACTGTCGAACTTTTATACCAAGGTGTTGTCGCCAAAGGGCAATCATTAGTCTTATATCAAGAAGACAGGCTTGTTGGCGGAGGTGTAATAGAAAATATTAAATAAAAGTATTCATTTGACTTACTCTTAGTTTATTTGTAAGGTTAATTTATGAAAAAAATATTAATCATAGCATTATTGCTGATTTTAGGAACAAGAACCCCTGCTTCAGCATTTTTTATCAAAGGAAACACTTCTGATGTTAATATCATTAAAAATGCTTTGACAGAAATTCAAACAGGTAAATACTCTACTTTTGGTAAGGCTTCAAATATTTCCTCTTTCTACCTACCTTACCCAGATCCCAAAAAGAAAATAACTACAAATGCTACAGTAAATTTTACCGGCGAATTCTCTGGAAGTGACTATTTTTTTAATTTACAAACAAGAGATACTGAAAACGAGACAAGTTTGTTTGACCT
>CAYHJY010000020.1:0-8129 GCA_964357135.1 uncultured Candidatus Saccharibacteria bacterium | reverse complement strand
GATTGGAGCATTTGTAACTATTGTTATTCCTCGATATAAAGAAGTACAAGCGATTCGCGCTGATGTAGCTAGTTTTGATGGGAGACTTGCAACTGCTGAAAAACTCAAACAATCTCGAGAAGAACTCATTGCTCGCTATAACAGTATTCCAAAAGCTGATCTTGATAACCTCAAAGTCTTGCTACCTGATAGTGTGGACAATATCCGTCTTATTATTCAGCTTGATTCTCTGGCGACAAAAAATGGCCTATCTTCTCTTCGTGGTGTTGAATACGATAGTAGTAAAACTGATACACAAGCAAAGCCTGAACTTGGATCAATCGGCACACAAAAGCCGTACGGAGAGTTTACCCTATCGTTTACTACTACTGGTCAGTACAAAAACTTTCTTTCATACTTATCTGATCTTGAGCAAAACTTACGATTAGTCGATGTAACCGCCGTACAGTTTTCATTGGCGGAAGGGGGAGATAAGGCTCTTGGGGATAGTCTAAGTTATAAAATAACCTTAAAGACCTATTGGTTAAAGAAATAATATGAGTAAAAAAGCTAAAATCATTCTCGGTAGTGTAGGAGCAATCGCTGTTATTGTTGTGCTTAACTCGTTCCTTACACCTAAAAAGACTCCAGCAACATCGAACTCGTCAAATCTGTTGACTAGTACTACTGGTATGATACCTCTTCCTGGTGCTCCAAGTACCACAAGTGCTGATGAATTTTCAAAAGTACTTTCAAGTATAAAAAATATTACGATCGACACATCGGTTTTTCAAAACCGTGCCTATATTGCGCTTCGGGATTATCCAGTGACCCTAGGATCTGAAACTGTGGGCCGAGTGAATCCATTTGCTCCTATTGGTGTTGATAGCGCATCGCCAGTAGCACAAGATACTCTTGTTCAGACACTTCAAGCTGGCAAGATCACTAAGGCTACTGCAGAGGTTGGGGCGCAACTGACCCTTGCTTCAAGTGCCCCTGTTACTGTGGTCTTTGAATACGGCACCACCGATACGTTTGGTAGTGTTACTGAACCAGTGACTGCAACAAAAAGTGGTACCGTACTTGCTACTCTTAACGGATTAACACCGGGGACAACCTACTATACTCGTGCTGTTGCTATTTCTGGTGCTAGTACAACAACAGGCAACACTACTTCTTTTGTAACCGCAAAAAAATAAATACTGTATACTAGTAATAATGTTTCTCGACTTTTTATTATCACAAAATACTATTACTGAACTCGAGTACAACAAGGTCCTCGCAGAAATAGATACTAAGTTTGGTGGTAATCTCACACAAGCGCTTCTTTCTGTTGGTCTTTCAGAGGACTCTTTGACTCAAGCCAAAGCTTCCTTTTACCGTCTTCCATACCAAAAGATTGTTACCCGGCAAATCGCCTACGATATTGTAAAGTATATTGCTGAAGACGCCGCTCGACATTACAAATTTGTACCGATCGCATTCTCAGATGGCGTGCTCTCTGTTGGGGTGACAGAGCCAGAAAACATTGAAGCCATGAATGCCTTGCAATTTATTTCGGTAAAGCTCGGTATTCCATTTAAGGTTTTTCTTATCTCATACAGCGACTTTGTAGCAGTTGCAGAAAATTATAAGGCCGTGTCTCAAGAGGTGAATAATGCCATTGGGGAACTTAATAGTGAGCTTGAAGAAGAACTCACCCTTGCTACAAAAAAAGATGTAAAGGGGACACCAAATGAACGAGGTCTCGCAAGTGATCAAGAAAAGATAGTCGAAGATGCGCCAATCATTAAAATCGTAGCGGTGATTATTAATCATGCGGTTGAAGGCAATGCTTCGGATATCCATATTGAAAACACGGGAGAGAAGGTCAATGTTCGTTATCGAGTAGACGGTACTCTACACACTACGCTGGTGTTACCAATGACATCATTTGATGGTATTGTGGCTCGTATCAAAATTTTGGCTAAACTTCGTCTTGATGAAAAGCGTAAACCGCAAGATGGAAGCTTCGCGACAATGATTGAAGGGAGAAAGATTGAATTTCGTGTTTCAACATTTCCTGCATATTACGGCGAAAAAGTCGTAATGCGAATTTTGGACTCTGAAAAAGGAGTCAAAAGTCTTGAAGATATCGACTTTACCCCAGAAAACCTAGCGATGATTCGCGATGCTATCACTCGACCATATGGACTGATTCTTATTTCTGGCCCAACAGGTTCTGGTAAAAGTACCACACTTTATTCTATGCTAAATGAAGTTGATAAAGAGGGGTCAAACGTCGTTTCACTTGAGGATCCGGTAGAGTATCAAATCACGGGGGTTACTCAGTCTCAGGTTATGCCTGAAATTGGCTACACCTTTGCCTCAGGACTTCGTTCTATTCTTCGACAAGACCCAAACATCATCATGGTTGGAGAGATTCGAGATAAAGAGACGGCACAGCTCGCTATCCAAGCTGCATTGACAGGACACTTGGTGCTTTCGACTATCCACACCAACTCAGCTATTGGTATTGTGCCTCGATTTGTAGATATGGGAGTAGATCCGTATTTGATTGCACCAACACTTATTCTTGCCATGGCACAGCGATTGGTTCGAAGAGTGGCTCCTGACGCTCGACATGAAGTACCAATGGACGATATCACTCGCGAACTTATTAAAAAACAGTTTAATGATCTTGATAAGAAATATTTAGATATGCTCACTATTCCTGATCGTATGTTTGAGGTAAAGCCAACTCCAGCTTCACCCACAGGACTCAAGGGTCGAGTAGCAATATTTGAAATGTTTCAAATCGATAGAGATATTCAGGAGCAAATTTTGAAAAACCCTGTTGAGCCAGAGCTGTATCGACTTTGTAGAAGTAAGGGAATGCTTACATTGCGAGAAGATGCACTAATGAAAGCCTTGAAAGGAGATATTTTGATGCAAGAAGTCTACAGCTTCAACTAGGTTGTTTTCTAAAGGAGCGGTATACTATATATCATATGGCAACAGAACCAACTAAGAAAAAGATTCTCATTGTGGACGACGATTCTTTCTTGCTTGATATGTACGCACTTCGGTTTACACAAGCGGGGTTTGACGTAGAAACAGCTATGAATGCGGAAGAAACCTTGCAAAAACTTCGAGCAGGATTGGTCCCAACGCTTTGCCTCTTTGACGTGGTGATGCCGACTACTGATGGATTTGAAATGCTTGAACTAATCAATCAAGAGCACTTAATACCCAACACACTAAAAGTATATCTTTCAAACTTGGGACAGGAGCAAGATCTCGCCAGAGGAAAGGCGCTTGGCGCAGTAAGTTACATTGTAAAAGCCAACAGCACTCCAAGTGAAGTAGTCGATCACGTCAATAAAGTTTTACAAGAACATGGAATATAAAGCAGCATTTGAAGAATTATTAGAGACCCTTATTAGAGAGGATGGATCAGATCTTCATCTTTCGGCTGGCCGGTTTCCTGCGGTTCGAGTAAATGGTGAATTGGTATTTTTAATGTCTCGACAAGCACTGGGTCAAGCTGATCTTGAGGGGATGCTAAAAACAATTCTTTCGGCAGAACAATATAAACACTTTGTTGATCATCAAGAGCTCGACTTTTCATACGAATACAAACAGGGAACACGACTCCGAGGTAATGCCTTTATTCAACAAGGTAAATTTGTTGTAGTGCTTCGATTGGTGCCACACGTAAAAACATTGGCAGAGCTTAACCTACCTGCTTCTCTTGCTGAATTTGCTCGAAAGCGACAAGGATTTTTCTTGGTAGTGGGTCCTGTTGGTCAAGGAAAGAGCGCAACAATGGCGGCTATGGTTAGTCTTATCAACGAAGAAAAACCAGCGCATATTTTGACTATTGAAGATCCTGTTGAATACGTCTATGAACAAAAGAAGTCGATTATTGATCAGCGAGAGGTGGGTATCGACACTGCTGATTTTGGTGATGCACTTAAAAGCGCCTTTCGACAAGACGTAAACGTTATCCTTATTGGTGAGATGAGAAATACTGAAACGATTGCAACCGCTGTTACCGCGGCTGAAACAGGGCACTTGGTGCTCTCGACACTTCACACCAATACTGCTTCACAAACTATTGATCGTATTATTGACTCATTTCCTCCGGGACAACAAGATCAGATTCGTATTCAGTTAGCGTCATCTCTTATTGGTGTGTTTTCACAACGATTGATTCCTCGTATTTCAGGAGGGCGAATACCGGCATATGAACTGATGATTAACAACAACGCTATCGCAAATCTTATTCGTGAAGCGCGAACACATGAGATTGATACGGTGATTGAAACAGGGTTTGAGCAGGGGATGATAGATATGAATCGGTCACTTATTGAACTTGTTCGAAAGGGTGAAATTACTGTTGAAAATGCTTTTGCGTATTCAACCAATCCTAAAAACTTAGAACGACTACTATAAAGATATATGAATTTTAGATATACAGCAGTTACGGATAAAGGAGAGAAGCGGGACGGTGTCATCGAAGCGGTGAATCGCGATCTTGCTATTTCAGGACTTCAAAGACGTGGTCTTATTGTGACTTCTGTAAAAAGTGAAGAAGAGGCTAAAAAATGGTTTCAAGTAACGCTTTTTGAAAAAGTACCGATGAAAGAGATCGTGATTCTCTCTCGACAGATGTCGACACTCTTTGAAGCGCAAGTTTCAGCGCTCAAAGCGTTTTCATTGCTGGCTAACAATACGGAAAATAAACTCCTTGCTCGAAAGATGAATCAAATCGTTTCTGATCTTCAGGCAGGATCGTCTATCGCTGGGGCATTGGCAAAGCACCCTGATGTATTCTCAGATTTTTATGTAAACATGGTGAAAGCGGGGGAAGAATCAGGAAAGCTCACACAGGTGTTCTTGTTCTTAGCTGATTATCTTGACCGCCAATATGCTCTTACTTCAAAAACAAAACACGCACTCGTGTACCCAGCGTTCGTTATCAGTATTTTTATCGTGGTCATGGTGCTGATGTTTACTGTTGTGGTACCGAGACTTTCTGGAATTATTTTAGAAAGTGGTCAAGAAATACCATTTTATACAAAGATAGTGCTATGGGTCAGTGACTTTTTGGTTAACTACGGTATCTTCTTCTTGATCTTTATTGTTATTTTTGGTTTGTATATAGTACGACTTGCTCGATCAAAAAAAGGTAAAAAGTTGATTGACGATGTAAAGCTCACTATCCCGGTCGTTGGTCCGCTCTTTCGAAAGATCTATCTCGCTCGTATTGCTGACAACATGGACACTATGCTCTCGGCAGGTATTCCTATTGTTCGATCAATCGAGATTACTGGTAATGTTGTTGGCAACAAACGGTATCAAGAAGTCCTCAGGCAGTCCATGGAAGCAGTAAAGGCTGGTAAAAGCTTTTCTCAATCACTTGAAATACATGAAGAAATACCAAAAATCATGCCACAAATTATTCGCGTGGGAGAAGAAACAGGTTCACTTGGTCAGATCCTTAAGATGTTGGCAAAGTTTTATAAACGAGAAGTGGATGAGGCAGTGGATACCCTTGTCGGACTCATTGAGCCATTTATGATTATTTCACTTGGGCTTGGTGTTGGGCTTTTGCTGGTGTCAGTCTTGGTACCTATTTACAATATTGCTGGGGGTATTCAATAAATAAACGAACAAAGGGGCTATCCACTTGCGTGGATAGCCCCTTTGCGTGATATACTGTATTCAATTACAAAGGAATTTGTAATAATCGATTATAAAAATTTCAATATTAATTTAAGTAAAAACTCATTGTTATGAAAAAGAATTTCAAAGGCGGTTTCACTCTCATCGAATTGTTGGTGGTGATCGCAATTATTGGTATCTTGGCTTCTGTAGTGCTTGCATCTCTTAGTTCAGCACGAAGTAAAGGTGCTGATGCAAACATCAAAGCAAACCTTGCAAACGCTCGTGCACAAGCAGAGCTCTTCTATGATACTGGCTCTACATACACTGGTGTATGTGCAGTAGGTACTGGAACAATAAACTCTCTTATACAAGGAGCTTCAAACACTGCAGGTACAGGAACAGTTGTTATTACTTCAACAGTACAAACAGCTACTACTTCAAACTGTTTTGCTAGTGCAACTGCATGGGCAGCATCTGTGCCTCTTAAGACACAAAATGCAGCGGGTGCATCTACTGGTCAAGACTACTACTGTGTAGACTCTACTGGTGCTTCAAAAGTTGAAGACGCTCCAATGGCAGCTGGTGCTACAGCGTGTATCTAATACACTCTTAGTCTCCTATAAAAACACCTCGAAAGAGGTGTTTTTATTTTGGTTACTGCGCTATACTATAAATACCTATGAAAGACATTTTGTCCTCTAAGACTCTTAAGCAAAAAGGGTTTACCCTTATTGAGCTAATGGTTGTAGTCATCATCGTAGCTATCCTTATTGCTATCTCTGTTGTTGCTCTTAATACTGCGAGAAATAAAGCGGTAGATAAAGCAATACAAACAAATATGCTTGCTATTCGCAATCAGGCACAATTGTATTTTGATGGAGCTGGATCTGGTACTTATGCTCCTAGTCAAGCAATACCGCTTTCCAATAATTGTGCTATGGGGTTATACGGTGCTGATCCAGTAATAGTTCAAGCCGTGGCTCAAATTGTTAAGGATCGAGGGGTGGACTATATTGCTTGTTTCAGTACCCCTTCGACATATGCGGTAGTTGCTCGTCTTAAAAATACGAATGATTATTTTTGTCTCGACTCGATAAATAGCGGCAAGTTTGTTGATGGTAATTCTAATGCTGCTTGGAATGGTATGTATGGACAAGGCTCTCAAGGAGGAGATCCGAGTGTTAGAACTGCTGTTGTTGATACAAACACCGCGCTTTGTAATGGATAAAAGGTGTTGTTCTGTGTGGCTGCATGTTACACTATGGATATGATTTTTTTGCCCATTATTATTTTTGGACTCGGTCTCATTATCGGTAGTTTTCTCAATGTAATTATTTTTCGCCTCAATACCGGGAGGGGGGTTGTTCGTGGTAGATCAAAATGTGATCGATGTGACCGAACGCTTGTATGGTATGAACTCATTCCGGTATTGTCATTTCTGCATTTAAGAGGAAAATGTCGTACCTGTGATGCGCAGCTGTCGTTTCAGCACCCTATCGTAGAGTTAATAACAGGGCTTATCTTTGTTCTTTTGTATACAAAAATCGTGCTTACACAAGGCATAACCCCAGTCAGTGTCGTCTCTTTTATTGGTAGTGCGACACTTGCTTCGCTACTTATTATTATGATGATGTATGATCTGAAGCATAAAATTATTCCCGATAAAATAGTGTACCCATTTATCGCTATTGCTGGACTTTCAGTTATCTGGAAATCCTTTACTGTGGCCGGTTTTCTTTTTCTACCAGCGGTCTTATCAGGATTAGTACTTGCCGCACCATTTTTCTTCTTATGGTTTTTTTCAAAAGGTAGAGCCATGGGCTTTGGAGATGTAAAGTTAGCGCTTGGCATTGGCGCTATTGTTGGAATGATTGGAAGTGTTAGTGTGTTTTTATTGTCATTTTGGATCGGCGCTATTGTTGGGCTTTTACTGATGGCCTCATCTCGAGCGGGTATGAAAAGCGAAATACCGTTTGCACCGTTTCTCATTATTGCTACATTTATTGTTAGTGTGTGTGGTGTTACGATACAAAGCCTTTTCCCATTATGGTAACACTATTTTTTAAACAACCAGGTGTATCTCTAAAGCGAGGAGTCACTCTCATAGAACTTATTGTTGTTATAGCAATATTTAGCGTTGTTTCTTCAATACTTCTTTTTAACTACTCTGATTTCAGTACGAATGTCTCTATCCGGAATCTTTCACAAGATATTGCCTTAACTATTCGAAAGTCACAGACATCGGCAACAAGTGTGCAGGGTGTCACCGGGGCAGGAAGTATTCGGAGTTACCCTGCGTATGGTATCGCCTTTTCTTTAGAACCAAACACGGCAGCATTTTTGCCAAATGCAAAACGTTTTATTTCTTTTGCGGATATTGTACCTAGTAGCAGTGAAGTTCCTAATAAAAAATATGATTCAGATGGCACATGTGGTTCTGTGCAGGAAGGAGGGGAGTGTTTGGAGGCAGTATCTATTAGTAGTGCTGACAGATTGGT
>CAYHJY010000019.1:6485-8201 GCA_964357135.1 uncultured Candidatus Saccharibacteria bacterium | reverse complement strand
TTGTTACAACTAGTAACAACGATAAAAGCATTGTTTTCAATGTGTATATTTTAAGGATGAAGAATAGTGATTCTTATTACATAATAGCATATTTTATGCTATTTGTCAATATAGAAAAACTATTACAAATCAACCTGTTCAGGCACAATAGGCTTGGCTTTCCAGAATTTTGATTTTACGGTTTGAATAAACAACGCGATATCTTCATTTTTTAATGCTAGCAAAATCGCTGCATAAATACATGCACCAAACACTCCAGCAATAAGACCTTGCAATAACACACCTAAAAATCGTGTTTTATCTACTCCTGTACCAATAAAGGAAAGTACCATGTAGGCACCAGTGGCAGCAATAATCCCCGCCCCTCCTGTATGAAACAACGTCTTGCGGATATCGTGGCTCTGTGGCACATCTTTGTGTGATTTGTGAAAATAAATCCATAACAAAACAACGTTAACGATTTGTCCGATAGAAAAGCCCAGTGGCAACAATAAAACAGAGACCCCTTCAACGCCATCTACCCGTAGTAATGAAATAATAAATTGCTGGAAAATAACACTTTCTTTAAATGCAAACAACAACCCAACTGTTGCTACGACTGTTACCCCCAACCCTACTGCATTTATTTTAAGTGGCGTCTTAGTGTTGCCTTGTGCATAAAATCCTCGTACCAACAATAGTATGAGACTTTGCGCGGTTACCGAAATAGAAAAGAGCGCCAAAGCTCCAGCAACAAGACGAGTGTCATTCCACGAAAACGCACCCGTACCAAGAAGTACCCGAACTATTTGCGCACGCAAGACAATGAAAAAGAGCGCACAAGGGATCGAGAAAAATAAAATATTTCTCGTCGCTCGGTGAATCAGTGAGATAAATTCTGCTCGTTTGTTTTCTTCAAATAGTTTGGTCAATGTCGGGAACGCTGCGACCGCATACGAAATACCGATAATCATAAGCGGCGTGGTCTGAATATTATACGAAAGTTGAAAGACAGAGATAGAACCAACAACCAGTAACGATGCGATAGCGCTCATCGCAAGAAAGATAATGTTGGTAATAGAGAGTCCTAGTGTACGAGGAAAAGATTGTTTTGCAACGTCTCGAATCATTGGCCAATCAATAGTCCGTACCAATCGCGGGAACTTGCCTACTGAAAGAAGTGATGGGATCTGGATACACACGTGCAAGAATGCCCCAAGAATAACACCAAAAATAACACCCAGGATGCCAAACTGTGGATACAAAAACAAAATACCGATAACAATACCTACGTTATACAAGAGTGGCGCAATAGCAAATGAAAAGAACTTTTGCTTCACCTGTGTAAAGGCGCTAAACAAACTAGAGATACCAAAAAGAAATGGGGAAAGTAACATAATACGTGTGTAGAGGACCAAGTCAGCATGCTGCGCCACAGAAAATCCTGGAGACACAAGGTGGCTCAACCAAGGCATCAAAACAAAAACGACTACCGAGATACCGACCATCCCAATAAAGTATGCAGAAAGTAGTGAGTTAGAAAATGTCGCCATTTTCTTACTATCGTCTTTTTTAATGTGTGCCGTGATAAATGGGATAAGCACTGTCACAGAAAAAAGTGAGGCAACAGCATTGTAGAGAAAGTCCGGTACACGAAAAGCCGCATAAAAAGCGTCCAGAGATGGTGAAGGCCCGATAAAATGCGCAATGGAACGGTCACGAAAAAGCGCTAGAATT
>CAYHJY010000019.1:0-6475 GCA_964357135.1 uncultured Candidatus Saccharibacteria bacterium | reverse complement strand
ACACGAAAAGCCGCATAGTACACATCAAGAGAAGCAGAAGGCCCAACAACAGAAGCCAGAAAACGATCTCGAAAAAGTCCGATACACTGAGACAATACAGAAAAAACAGCAAGAACCAGGGCGGCCTGGTTCATACTGGTTATATCTTTATTGAGTAGCTTGAGGAGCCTTGAGACCATGACAGTATTAGTTTGCTTCTGAAGTAGAAGTAGTTGCAGGAGTATTTTTTTCTAGTCGAGAAATTTGATCATCTACACCTGATACATTTGGGAAACGAGTCTTAAAGAGATTTAGCTCTTCAATGGCTTTTGTTTTTTCTCCTGACATCTCTAGGGTCGTGATATACGACAAATAATAATTTGGATTGTTCGGAGCAAGATTTCGTGCGCGGCCAAAAGCAGTAAGTGCTGCCTCATAATTTTTTGCTTCAAGATACACAGAGCCAAGGAGAGAATATCCCTGATCATCTGATGGCGCTATACTCACATATTTGAGCAACTCATCTCTAATAGCATTTGTTTCGCCGTTACTTCTTTTCATTTGTCCACGGAAAATAAAGGCGTCAAGATAGTTTGGCTTTAGAGCGAGTGCTGACTCTACTGCAGCAAGTGCGGCTGCGTTGTCTTTTTCTAAAAGAGCAATACGAGCATTATTGAGTTTAAAGAGAGGGTTGTTTGGGTTACGTTTTTCTGCCTCAATAGCCGCCTGTTTTGCGTTGCTTACTGCCTCAGTATTCCCTGAACCAGCAACAAGCTGGTATACCTGACTAAGATCAAGCCAACTAGCAGCGTTACCTGCATCGAGAGCTACAGCAGTTTGTGCGCTTTGTTCTGCTCGAGTAAAAAGGTTTTGTAGTTGTGTCTTATCTGCATTTTCTGTTGCAGCAAGTTCTTGAAATTGTCTTGTTAATAGTACGGTACCCGCTTTCCAATAAAGACTACTGTTTGAGAGTGAAATAGCTTTTACAAGATTTCTTTCAGCGCTGGCTACATCTTGCGCAGCAAGGGCTTTGTTATAAAAGACCATACTAGCAAAGCGATTGCCTGTAAAATACACAGCTGAAAATCCGACCATACTTGCCACAACCAAAAGCAATATCGCAAAGAAGCTCAATCGAGGGTCTTTGAGGTATTCGATAGATACTACTTTTGTTTTGCCGACAAGAGATGACACGCCAAAGAGTAGCCCCACATAGGTAAACCCAAATACAATGAGTACAATCCCCGGAGAACCGAACAAGAATAAACTAACAGTAGCAATAGTCATAATGAGCGACGCAACCGCTATAAACCTCGTAAATCTGTCAGGAAATTGGCAGTTAAAAAGGCGAAATCCATGCACTAAAGTAAGCACCAAAACAACAATAAATGCGATGCTTGGTAGTAGCCCGTTGGTTGTTACCATAGATTGGAGTAGGTTGTACCCTGTTTCAAACGGAACATTCCAAAAGATTGATTGGTTGATATCAGTAGGGTGATACACATTCCAAGCGTCAGAATACAATCCTGCCCCAGCACCAAAAATCGGATCTTTGTATAGAGCGCTACGCATTACATCAGTAGTAACTGAAAACGATGGACGAATATCAGTAAAGGATACTCCCGCAAAACGAGATGCTGATGCACCTATAGAACTTGAACCAAGGAAAAAGAGTAAACCAATAAGAAGTGCCACAAAAGACATTATTGGGAACTGTTGTTTAGTTTCTGATTCTGGCTGCTGCTCTTCTAGTAGCGAAGGAAGTCTCGATTGTAGAGAACGTTCAACTGAAGACTTATATACAAAAATAAGAAGCGATGAAAGAATAGTCACAAGCCAGGCGGCTTTAAAATTCAAAAATACTAATGCTATAAGACTAATAAGCATCGTTACAAATGATATTCTTCTAAAGAACCCTTTTGGTATTAGTACTTCGTACATCAAAAGTGCAAGAAGAAATACAAAAGTAACAAAGTAGGTAAAATCAACCCATGACCCTACTAGAGTTCCCTGGCTTGATACGTGAGACAAGTATTTTGAAACAAACGGTACATTTTTAGAAAGGAAAAGAATACATTGAAGCAATACGGTAATCGCAGAGCCAACAAATGTTGTCAAAAACAATGTTACCAATTTTCGCTGATCCCGAGCAAAGGTAGCAACCATAAATACAAACAATGATAGTACGAGAGCCGTTGCAAACGAGTCGAAGACAAAACCTCTCCCCCAAAGAGCAACTGAAACATTGGTAGAAGTTAGCGCGCCGACAAGCGAAAGAGCTACCCATGAACCCATAGCCAAAAAAGCTGGAGAGCGAGGAATCTTAAATGATCCTTCGACAAATTGCGCTATAAGCCAAAACGATATCGCCAAAAAGACTGTCGTATAGAGAACAAACCCTTTAATAAGACCAATACCTCCAACACTTGCCGGAAGGAAAATAAGAGGAATAATAGCGCACAAACCAGTAATAATAGCGAATGAAATCGAGTTAAACTTAATGGCAATTTTTTTATACATAGGTGCGTTTAGTATAGCGCGTTTTAAGCTGCTGTTACAATGTTAATAATCCGGTTTGGTACTACTATTATTTTTGATACAGTTTGCCTCTCAAGGTGTTCCTGTATCTTTGGCAACGCCAAAGCAAGCGCTTCGAGCTCTTCTTTTGAGGTATCTTTTGCTGAGGTTACCTCACCACGCAACTTGCCATTAACCTGTACTCCAATAGTTACTTCTTCATCGACTATTTTGGATGGGTCAAATGTTGGCCATGGCGCAAGGTGAATACTTTCTGTCTCACCTAACTCATAACACAACTCTTCGGTAATATGCGGTGCAAATGGAGCCAGTAACCGAAGAAGTGTTTTATAATCTTGTTGTGATATTCCATCTTTTATCACTTCATTCACAAAAATCATAAGGGCAGAAACTGCTGTATTGAATTTAAAGTTTTCGATGTCTTCCGTTACCTTTTTTATCGTTTTATGTAGCGAAGAACTTTCTTTGCTTAAGAATTCTTTCTGTGACAATGTCCACACTTTTTCTATAAATCGATACGTCCCTACTAAACCATTAGTACTCCACGGTACAGTACTTTCAAATGGACCAATAAACATTTCGTACAACCGAAAAGCATCAGCGCCAAATTGTTTTATGACGTCATCTGGATTCACAACGTTTTTCCATCGCTTTGACATTTTTCTTCCGTCTTCAGCTAAAATAAAGCCAAGAAATTCAAGACGTGGAAATGGTTCAATAGTCGAAACAACTCCTATGTCATAGAGGAACTTGTGCCAAAATCGAGCATAAATAAGGTGACGAGTCGCATGGTCCCCTCCAACATACACGTCTACAGGCATCCATGACTGCTCTTTTTGTGAGTCAATCAAAGCCGCAGCATTAGTAGGGTCAATATATCGAAGGTAATACCAAGATGAACCTGCCCACTGAGGCATTGTATTAGTCTCACGTTTTGCAGCACCTCCACAGGTAGGGCAAGTTGTGTTCACCCATGACTCAATCGCGGCAAGCGGGCTCTCTCCGGTACCAGTTGGTTCATAATTTTCAACATCTGGAAGTAATACTGGTAACTGTTCTTCTGGCACAGCAACCACACCACACGTTTTACAGTGAATAATTGGAATAGGTTCACCCCAATATCGCTGGCGAGAAAACACCCAGTCATTGATTCGATATGTGGTAGTTTTCTTTCCGTATCCCTGATCGATAAACCATGAGACCATTTCAGCGATTAGCTCAGAAGAAATTTCTCTTCCAGTAAATGGCCCAGAGTCTTTTAATATTCCTGTATTTGTGTGCGCATCAATAGGGCTCTCATTTATCCGATCCACAACTTCTTTTAGTGGAATGGTATATTTCTGAGCAAAATTATAATCCCGAATATCGTGCGCAGAGCAACGAATAATACCTGTACCAAAACCCATCATAGCGAAGTTTGCGATCCATATTGGCATTTTTTCTCCTTTGTTGATAGGGTCAATAGCATACCTTCCTGTGAAGATACCTTTTTTTTCTTTGTTGGCCGCACCGCGCTCTATATCGGGAGTATCTTTTACTTCTTGAATGAATAAATTGATTGCTTCTTTTTCAGGGCTCTCATCTATAAGCTTTTTCACCAAGGGATGCTCTGGAGCGATAACCAAAAACGTATCTGCAAAAAGCCATGCGGGATAGGCACTGAAAGAATCCAGGACAATGTCACTACCTTCAACAATATGGGAGATGGTGACACCTTCCTTTCTCCCAATCCAATGTCTTTGTGCCTCTTTCACTCCTTCTGGCCACTTTGGTAATGTATCCAAGTCAGAAAGTATGCGATCTGCATAGTCAGTAATTTTTAACACCCACTGACGCATTGGTTTCTTCTCTACTTTTGTACCACAACGTTCACATGTACCGTCTGGCTCTACATCTTCATTTGCTAATACTGTTTTATCAGTTGGGCACCAGTTTACTGGTTCATTTGATTCATACGCCAAGCCTTTTTTAAATAATTGAAGAAAAACCCATTGTGTCCATTTATAAAACTCAGGATCAGTTGTGTTTATTTCTCGAGACCAATCATAATCAAGCCCAATAAGAGAAAGTTGTTCTTTAAAACGAGCAACATTCTGGTTTACCGCTACGCTCGGATGAACTTTATTTTTAATAGCGAAGTTCTCTGCAGGCAAGCCAAACGCATCCCACCCCATTGGATGAAGTACATTAAACCCCTCCATACGCTTCTTTCGACTATACACATCCGTTGCAATATATCCCCGGGGATGCCCTACGTGAAGCCCTTCGCCTGAAGGATACGGGAACATATCTAGAATAAAGTGTTTTGGTTTACTAGAACTATCCTCTGTTTTATAAGTACCCTTTGTCTCCCATTCTTTTTGCCACTTGCCTTCTATGGCCTTGTGGTCGTATTTTTTAGCGCTCTCTGGAGACGTCATATAGGCCTATTTTACTCCAAAAAGCCCAATATAAAAAGCCCATATTTCTATGGACTTTTTAAGGCTTAGTTTTTTACAGGCTTTGGATACGGAGGATACAAATCAGGATCAATAGTTCGCTCAAAGCAAGCTCGACCCTCTTGGTGATCCCAGCTGTCATTCATTCCACCTGGATACGGCATGGAAGAGACTGCTACATCGCGAGCTGGCATAACTCCGCTAAACCCGCCAGTATTATTTTCTACCCACCCCTTTGGAATAGGAGCAGTGAATGTCGCACACAGCTCAAAGGTCTTATCACTAATCTTTCGGTACTCATATACTCTTCCTTTTTGAAACTCAGGGTCTTGTGGAACCATAAAGCTTGAAATAGGATTTTTAAATTCTTCGAGAGATACAGGGAGCTTTTCTTTCTGTTGCCAATAACTAATAACTTGCCACTGTATAGACTGGAGGTCTTCGATTCTTTTTTGATCAAGACGAAGATCTCGTTGTGAACCTGGCCCACCCATCACCGTGAAGCTCCAAACGATAGCCGCAAGTACTAAAACAATACTTTTTACCAGAAGAAGTTTGTCAAAACGACTACTAGTCTGTGTTTTAAGACGGCGAACATAGTACCACCCAGTGACAAGTGCTGTAACAAGCACAATAAGCACTTTGAGTACAAAACGAATAGTTATTTCTCCAGAAACAAAATACCGAACAAGAGTAACAAGGTCAACAACAACTGTCACACTTGCTAAAAAGAGTATGAGATAGATAATCCACTTTCGAACCACCTCATCCCAATGGCTCATACTTTTTAGAATGGTACGAGACCATAATCGATTTAATAAAAGATAGACAGGAAATACAATAATAAGAACAGCTAAAGCACTGCGCATCGCATCGTAACTATATGATACATAGCCATATTGATAGCTTGCAGTGAGCACATCTGGAAAGACATGATCAAGCGCTGAAAAAACTAAATTTAAAAATGCCGAAACACTAGCAATCAATGTGACGAGTGATCCAATAGCTAAAAAGAAAAATTGTGGCGAAAGTTTTCGTGATGGTTCCATACCTTTAGTATACCACTTAGGCTCGTATAGCCCCTTCCTTTATTAGTAATGCTCGCTTGGCTTTTTCTCCCCCTCTATTGTACGCACCTATTTTGCCATCACTCCGTACCACCCTATGGCATGGTACTGTCGGATCATAGTTTGCAGCCATGATAGTGCCTACTGCTCGCGCTGCCCCTGAACTACCGGCAAGCCTCGCAACAGTCCCATAGGTCATAGTTTTCCCTGTTGGGATTTTTCTTACAACACCCCTCGCCCTATCTCAAAATACAATTTTCATATAACAATTTAGAAAATACGTTTGAGCAAAGATCAAATTGGTGTTACTCAGAATGAAACTAAAGTTATGGTAATTTTCTGGATATTGTATTATAGTTGTTAAATGCGTTCCAGCATATATCTCGAATCCATCGGTGTAGTTGATCGACAAGATATACGATCAGGTCAGCCCTGCCAGCGATGACCATATCG
>CAYHJY010000018.1:0-8326 GCA_964357135.1 uncultured Candidatus Saccharibacteria bacterium | reverse complement strand
TAAATAATACAATTATTTTGTAATGTTTGCAACTTCGTGTTGTTATTAACGACTATAGAACTCAAGCACAGTTTCAAATTTGAGGAATTGCTCATCATTTTTTGGCTTCGCGACTACCTCAGCTTGCATTTGCTCTGGAGAGAGTTTGAACCAAGTTGGGTAAGAACGATCCTTCATGTTTTTTGCGTAGTCAGTAAAGAGTGCAGAACCTCGACTTCCCTCTCGTACAGCGATAATATCGCCAATGTGTACTTGTTGAGACGGAATAGTCGACTTTTTACCATTAACAGTAAAGTGGCCGTGAGAAGTCATCTGGCGAGCTTGTCGACGAGTTGGAGCAAATCCAAGACGATACACGACATTGTCGAGACGAGTCTCGAGGAGTTCGTTGAGCTTGTCTGTTACTGGCATACCTTTTGTATGACCTGCAGTTTTAACATAATTTTGTAGCTGCTTTTCGCTAATACCGTATGAAAAACGAACTTTTTGCTTTTCAAGCAACTGGAGTCCGAATCCAGAAGGAGCCTTAGGGCGCTTTGCATTTGCTCCACCGCGAACAGTCTTTTGCTCAACCGCAGCAAATTTTTGTGTTTGACATTTTTCAAACACTCCTGCTCCTAAACGACGACACATTTTGTATTTTGCAACTGTTTTCATATTTTTATACTCTTCGTGGTTTCTTAGGCTTTGGACCATTGTGTGGTACAGGTGTTCGGTCCTTGATTGATAAAAGTTCAATACCAGGCGCTACGAATGCTCGGATAAGTGGTTCTCGGCCTGAACCTACCCCGGTCACAACAGCATGTACTTCTTTGATACCCGCGGTAACAGCTTTTTCAGCAAGAATTTCTCCTACTTTTGATGCAGCAAATGGAGTACCCTTTTTAGCACCCTTAAATCCAAGAGATCCTGATGAAGACCAGAAAAGCGCATTGCCCTTGAGGTCAGTTACTACTGCCTTGGTGTTATTGAATGTTGATTCGATAGAAAGCATGCAAGTGACAAGCTTTTTCTTCGGTGCACGTGAAGTAGCACGTCCACGCTTGTCAGCATCCACCAATTGACCTTCTTGATTTGTGATTCGCTTTTTTCCCATAGTGTTTTATGTTTTACTTTCTTTACGTCGTCCTGATGCCATAGTGTTTCGAACGTTTCCTCGAACAGTTCGAGAGTTTGTTTTTGTCCGTTGGCCTTTTACTGGCAAGCGCTTCATATGGCGAACACCGCGATATGCCTTGATATCCTTAAGGCGCTTGATGTTTGAGGCAACTTCACGCTTGAGGTTTCCTTCGATAGTCATCTCTTCGATGATTTTTCGAATAGCAGCTTCTTGTTCAAGACTAAGATCTTTAGATTTTGTACTTGGAGCAACATTAACTTCTTTCAATACTTTGTTTGCTGTTGCACTACCAACACCATAGAGGCTAGTAAGGCCAATATCGAGTCGCTTTTCATTTGGAATAGTAATACCGAGGATTCGCATAATAATTATTGTTTTTGTTTGTGCTTAGGATTGTCGCAAATGACAAACAAGTGTCGATTGCGTTTTACAATCTTACACTTCGCACACATTAATTTAACAGTTGATTTTATCTTCATAAAAATAAGAAAAGTGACTCGATTTGTAGAGCCGGGCTATTATATACTATTTATATTCTTCTGACAATACGCCCTTTTCCACCATAGGGATCTTGTAAGACTTCGACAGTGTCTCCCACAAGCACTTTGATGCGATTTAATCTCATTTTTCCAGCTAAATAAGCCACTTGGACGACTCCGCCTTCAAGCTCCACGCGGAACATTGTATTTGGAAGGGCTTCTTGGATAATACCTCGTACAACGAGTTGCTGATCTATCATGAGTTACAAAGGAGATAATACTATATCTTGATTTAAAGGTCAACAAATTACTCGAGAATAACCTTGATGTACTTGTCTTGTTTGGGGAAAAAGGGTGCCCAGAAAGGAAATAAGTTAAATCGAGCACCTGCTATCTCAGGAAAGATCCCCATAGTAGCATCAAATGATCGTCGTTTTGAGCCAAGAAGGGCTTCTTGGATACTAGAAATAGGTGCTTTGGTAATAATGGTGTCTGAGCCGGCTATTCGTATGGAAATAGTATCAGGAAGTGTTTTGGGGTCTGCAGGAATAGCGCTTTCAGGGACAACGCTCAGTGAAGCTAATCCGGGTATAGAAACAGTAGTGTACTCTTTATCACTTAAGACTTCTTTTGCTATTGCTGACTCAAATAAACTACGAGAGATGAGGTATGAGACCATTGTTCCCTTTATTTGTGCAGTAAATTTGACCCCTTCACCTTCAAGCTTGAGACTATCGGTATCAATAGAAACAAACTGTAAATCAGGATATGTAATAAGGTGTGGCGGTATTTGCGCTCGGGTCTCTCGCTTTAACCGTTCAGTAAGTTGTGTTTTCAAGGATTCCATAAGTGCAGGTCGCTCTGCGTCTGAAACAGTATGCCTCATTCCTGCTTCCCCTCCAATAAGTGCACCAGCGCTTCGAGCGTATAGCTGGGTCTTTTTTGTTCCGCTAAAGCTCGTAATGGTAAATGATAAGCCTTCACTGTTTGAAGCCCCGCCAGTTTCTACTGCCACAACAGGTATAGCGATCGTGGTTCCGGGGATTTTTTTCTTTTTTGTATCAATAGTATAGCCAGGAATAGTGACGCTTTGGCTAGTAACGTATTTTTTACCATTTGAGCCAGTAAGGGAGGTGCCCGTTTTGATAGTTTGAGCAGTTTTACTGTATTCATTGAAAAAAACAGCGGTACCCTTGGCTTTTCCTGTTACGTGGACTAGCTCAGATCCAAATATTTCTCGCTTTATATCTGTTGTTACGGTCATCGTTTGAAATGATAAACGTTCTGAGTCACTTTGTGTTTCGTGAGGAAGAGAAATAACTGTTTTTTCAAGTGAGAACGGTATAGTGCGCTCTTCAATAAAAACAGTTGCGCGACTAAACTGTAGCCCCACAATATACAAACCAGTAAGAACAGTAAGTACTATGGCAAAAAATACAATATGCCGTCTTTTTTTACGAGGATGTTCTGTAGGAACAAACGTGTGCGGAAGTAGAGGCTCTTCTTCTTTTGGTTGTTCCTTTCTAATAACATCGTAAAGCTTCATGTACTACAGATTGTACTACATGACTCTCGAAGCAAACAATGATGCAATGACAATCGTGACATCGATAGTGCCAGTATCAAGCGATGTAACGTGTGGAGCAAGTGTCTCGTAACTAATAGCAGAAGCTTTATAGGCAGGAGTACTTGCAACATGCCCAGAAAAAAGATCTTGTTTTATGACATCCACAAAAAAAGTATCGAACCGTGGGTCTGAAATGATGTAGGAAGTTTCGGGAAGTTTGATACTGTTTTGTCCGACGGTGAGCACTTCTTGAAATGCTCTTCCCCATGATGCACCAAAGGCTTCCAGTGTTTTTTGAACAGTACTTGTCATAGGAGCGCTCAGTTTTGCCAATTTGAATGCCTCAAGAAGTGCATGAGCTTCAGAAAGTGTAGTATCTCCATTTTTTACCAAAGAACGATATAGTCCAAACAAGCCCACAGGGAAAGAGTATTGGGATAAAAAGAGTTCATCTTTAATGCAAGCAACATCGGTGATTTCTTCACCAACATCAACAATCAACAGCTCTTTTGGTGCTTGCAAAAAGTCTCTGGCAACAACAAAACTTGCATACGGGCTCGTAGTAAAGGAGATAGGTGCTTTGGCGTAGTCTTTTTGAAATGCTGTTTTAAAACGCTCAATGATCGCTTTTGGGGCAACAGTAACTACTAAAAATAGTTCTATACTTTCAGCTTTTTTACCAAAAGGGCTGTTGGTGGTGTAGCCGTTGAGTTTTATTTGTGAAATCAGTCGCTCTATGATTATCCCTTGCTTGCCCATACTGCCAAAACGCTACATGTCATGTTCGATAATATAAGATATCTCTTTTTCAATGAGCGAGTCTACTAGTTTTTGTGTGCACACAAAAGGACTTGTTTTGTTATAGACAATAGCGCGTGTTTGAGAAATAAACCATGGAGATGCAAGGAGCACATGGATACTGTCAGGCGTATGATTGTCAGCCTTTTTTAGTAGGGCGATTGTTTTTTCTAATTGAACTATTGTGCTATCAACAAATCGCTCAATAGTTAAGTCTTCTTTTGGTTGAGATAGCAAACGGCTACTAGCAAGTATAGAAACTTTTGCTGTAGTATCAGCGCTCTTTGGTAGGAGTACGTGTGCTCCAGCAACAGAGCTTGAGCTAATATCAAACACTGCAGCAGGAATCATCTTTGTGTGAGTCTTTGCCATGTCAATATAGTATAGCAGTTAGTTATCAAGTTAAAAGTCGTAAATTTTAAGCACTAGATAATTTTGGATTAATGGGTTGACAATTATTTTACAACAACTAAAGTGTACACTAAGTACAATCTGTACATCACAACTTAAATTATGGACGTATGCCAAAGACGCAAACAACCAAATTTCAGCCGTATTTAAATCGGGCACAATCCCCAATAAAAATGGGAGAAGCATCGGCTCATGTTATTGAACAGCTTTTTAAACACTTTTTTAACGCTGACCAGTTGGAGTATTTTCTAACAAAACTTGCTAGAAACAACTTACCAACAGTATTTCAGAGTCTCAGAGATATTTATGAAAAAGATTTCTCTGGGACTTATGAGCTGCGAATGAAACGTTTTTATCATGAAGTTTTTGATATAGGTATTGATGATTTACCAATACCGCATAGTAATGTGTTTGGGAATTTCATGTATTTAGACCCACGACTGAACTTAGGTCTTGTCCTTGATAAGTGCAAAAAGTTTTTTCCAGTTGAAATTAGTTGTCAACTAGCTCAGCAAGGTAATCCTTCAGTATCTGGTTACTCACGTCCCGTTTGGTTTGGATATCATGGCTATAAAAGTCACGATAAACAAATAAGCGGAGAAAGCTATAGCTTCTGTAAAAAAGATCCGTCACTTTCTTTTATGAACCTAGGTCAATATTTACTTTGCCAAATGTTTTATTATTGGCTAACAGGAAGAAGGTTTGATGAAGAAAGTTGGACACTTTTAGATGAATTGTCCAAAGAAGGTAAACCGCTTATTGTTTGTTCACAATTAAGCTTATGCCACGTTTCTTTCACAGAAAAAAATGCAAAGGATAAGGGGAAACTAGGTGTCCGTGAGATTCTTTATTTTACTTAATATATTTAAAAGCCCAAATTATTTGGGCTTTTTTGTTTAGAGCTTTTAATCAAGAGTTCTTTATCCCAGTATCGCCTTTATTCTTCGCACTCCAGCAGAAGATGCTTCCTCTTTTTGAATCTTGAATGTGCCAAGAGACCCAATACTCTCTACGTGTGGGCCACCACAAAATTCTTTTGATACTACTTCCCCATTTTTATTTTCGATGAAGTATACAGAGACAGTATCAGGATATTTCACACCAAATTCCATTTCAGCCCCCAGTTTTTCAGCGTCTGCTTTTGGCATATCTCGTTTAACTACTTGCAAATCTTGACCTATCCATTCGTTTACTTTGGCTTCTATTGCCACCTTTTCTTCATCGGTAAGCTTTCGATCAAAATTAAAATCAATTCGAAGTCGTTCTTCGGTAATGTTTGAACCTTTCTGGTGAATATCATCGCTCACTACTTCTTGTAACGCCTTGAGGAGTAAGTGATGAGCTGTGTGAAGACGAGTTGTTTGTTCGTTAGTATTAGCAAGTCCTCCTTTGAACTTTTGTTCTGCACCCGCGCGTGAGGCATCTTGGTGAGCTTTCATTTGAGAATCAAAAGCTTTCCGATCTATAGTAATACCTTTACTTTGAGCAATTTCTTCGGTGACTTCAATAGGAAAACCATAGGTAGTAGCCAAAATAAACGGATCAGTTCCTTTCTCAAACTCTTTAAGTCCAGCTTCCAGTGTCTTTTGGAACTTCTCTAATTCATTTTTGAAAATGTCGTGCTGTGTGCCGAGACCACTTTCTAGTTCCGGATACTGTTCTTTGTATTGATCAGCAAAAAATCCACGCGCAGTCACAAGTATACCCTGTGTTAGTCCTAGTACGTCAGCTTGCACTACGGCACGACGAATAAGCCTTCGGAGAATATATCCCTGGTCTTTGTTGCTCGGAACTACACCATCAGCGATAAGAAATGTAGCAGTACGCACATGGTCAGCAACAATACGAGCCGCGCGCAGGTCATACGGCTTGCGAGTGTTGGTATAGATAAAGTCCATGACAGTCTTGAACATGTCAGCATCGTACACATTGTTTTTACCTTGTACGATCATAGAAATACGTTCTAGCCCGCTACCGGTATCTACATTTTTTTGTTTTAGTTTACCCACTACTTTATCATCACGCTTTTCATACTCCATGAATACATCGTTCCAGATCTCAACCACATCTCCGCGGTCATCAGCTGCGACGTATTCTTCATGAGTCATATCACCAAGGCCATTTTCGGTAACATCATAAAACATTTCAGTATCAGGGCCACAGGGGCCGTTGCCTCCTGGGCTCCACCAGTTGTTTGCTTTAGGTAAGAAATAAATACGATGTTCTGGAATAAATTGTTTCCAAATTTCTACGGCCTCCAAATCTCTTGGAGCGTCTTCATCTCCCTCAAATACAGTTACATATAATCTGTTCGAATCAAGTCCAAGACCTTCTTCTTTTGATGTCAAAAATTCATAACTCCAGGCAATAGCATCCTCTTTAAAATACGCGCCCAAAGACCAGTTACCAAGCATTTCGAAAAAGGTAAGGTGCCGAGCGTCTCCAATATCGTCAATATCTCCTGTGCGAACACATTTTTGACAACTAGCAAGCTTGTCTCCGGAAGGGTGCGGTTCCCCCATTAGATACGGCACCAACGGTTGCATACCTGCCGTATTAAACAGTACAGAGGGATCGTTTTTAGGAACAAGGGAGGTGCTTGGAAGCAGAGCGTGTCCACGCTTGGCAAAAAAGTCTAAGAACCGCTTTCTTACTTCAACAGATTTCATATCAGTACTGTATCACAAAAGAGTTTAAAGGGAATGAGAAGATGTATCGTCTTGTCGAGAAAACCGGCGAATTTGTTTTTCGACAAACCAAAGCACCAAAAAAGCAAAGAGCGTAAGAAACGTAACCGTTATAGCAATAGAATATAGCCCAAAACCACAAGCCATACCTACTCCGGCTGCTACCCACATACCACTGGCGGTTGTAACCCCTACAACTTGGTTGTCTTTATGGAACATCGCCCCTACCCCTAGAAATCCAGCTGCAGCGACTATTTGAGCAGCAATACGAAGTGGATCAAAGTTGTACGAAAGTGAGTGGGACGCTACTGCCTGAGAAATAATAACAAACAGTGCTGAGCCCATAGAGATCAAGGCGTACGTTCGCATACCTGCTGGCTTCCCTGCCATAAATCGCTCTACGCCCATACAAATACCAAGCCCCATAGCTATGATCAAAGAAATAAAAATCTCATTACTAAAAAATTGTTGCATATGAGTATAAGTATACTTTAATTTTAGATAAAAAGAAAAAAGTCTTCCCTCAAAAGGGGAGACTTTAAAGAAGCAAGTATCAATAACTAAAGGTCTTATAGGAGACTGATGGTCGTTACACTAAATTTAATGTTTTAATGCGCAATTTTGTATAGAATATCTCTTGAAATAAGAGAATTTGTTTGAGGGTCAAAAATCTTATTGGTTTCTGCAGTATTTACAAAGTTTTGTTCTATGTAAAAACGGTAGTCTAAATTTCGATATATTTTATCCTTAGTATCTTTAGAGGTCAGATCAATACTTAAAAATAGTGGTTTTTTAGTATTTTTATCGACAAAGAATACTATTGTTGAGTCTTTAATTCTTTCGTAGTCATCTTTAACTAAACCTTTTTCTATATAAGTTATATCTCTACCTTGCATTTTTGTTTGCCACTCAATACCAAAAGGTACAACATTGCTTTTATTCAATCTAAGAGTGTATTTTATAGCAGGAGTTTTATTAAAGCTTTGGAATTTTTTTGATGAAATTGTATACAGGCTTATTTTGTTGTTTACAAATATCCCACCGTCGTTTCCAATCAGGTCTGGTAAATGAAGAACATTTCTTGATATTCCCCAGCCTTCTAATAATTGTCCAATTACAAAACCTCCGTAGCCTGTATATTCTGTAGGTATTCCTATTGTTGTATTAAGGTAGTTATTATACAACTCATTAATACCAGGAAATAGTGGATTTTGTATATCTTTAGTAATAACAGAAGACTCTTTTATATTTATATATCTCTTAT
>CAYHJY010000017.1:0-8353 GCA_964357135.1 uncultured Candidatus Saccharibacteria bacterium | reverse complement strand
GAGCTATCAAAAGACGAGTCTCATCACCAAGAGTTTTAAAGATAGAGAAAGAGTTTTTCATTTATTTTTTAATTATACGCCAAGGACAAATTCTTCTTTTGAAAGACGCACCTTTTTCATTTCTGAATATTTGTCATCTTTTCGATATCCAAGAGTAACATAAGCAACTGATTTGAGATTGTGATTTGCGAGAGACAAGATCTCGTCTACCTTGTCTGTCATAAAGCCTTCCATCGGACCTGCATCTACTCCCAAAAGTGCTGCTGTTTCAAGCATTGATCCAAGTGCTATGTAAGACTGTCTAGCAGACCAAGATACCTTTTGTTCATCATTCATATATGAGATAGCGCCGAGCATACTATCTCCAAAGCCTTTCAAATCTTCTACTTGTACACCGCGAGTCTTGGCAATATTTTCTATATAACTACGAACATACTTTTCATCAAGATTTGTAACAGCGCATATCACAAAGAGGTGTGGCGCATCGACGACTTGTCTTTGCCCATATGAAACCTCAACGAGTTTCTCTCTAAGACCTTTATCTTTTACCTCTACTAAACGAAATGGTTGTAGTCCGAAAGCCGTAGCTGACATCCGTGCTGATTCCAAGATGCTTTCTAGTAGTTCGCTCGGTACAGCTTTTTCTGAATCAAAGCTTTTAACCGCTGCTCTCCAAGCAAATGCATCGCTGATACTCTTTTGAACCTCACTTACATTTGTTGTCATATGTTTTATAGATAATTATAAATATTGATATATATCTATAATATAACTCCTCTGTACCGGTGTCAAATTTGCGGAGACGGAGAGATTCGAACTCTCGAGGCTGTAACACCTGCCTCCTTAGCAAGGAGGTACGTTAGACCACTCCGACACGTCTCCATACATATAGATATGTATGTCGGCTACTGTACCATAGCGAGACGCCTTTTTCCATACTATACTTTCAGTATTAACAAATAATATACATTTATGGAAATATCATTTTTAATGGTTCTTGTGTGTGCTGTAGTTTCAATAATAATAGGCTCTCTCTGGTACGGGCCTATGATCTTTGGTAAAGCTTGGATGCGACTAAACAATGTGGACCCAGAATGCATGAACGACCCAGTGAAGCGTAAGGAAATGCAAAAACAAGCCCTGCCGGCATACATTTTGCAACTCATTCTTTCATTGATTCAAATCTTTATCTTGGCAAAGTTTATTTCACTCGGAGGAAATGCTCTGACAACAAGTCTCTTGGTATGGCTCGGATTCTTGATGCCTATGGCAGCTCAAGGCTCTATGTGGAACAATGATACAAAGAAAAATAACCAAACGAAGTTTCTGATCGTTGCCGGGTTTAACCTCCTCCTTTCTATCGTTCTTGGACTTATTATTGGTGCCTGGATGTAAGCAATGCTCTTCAATAAAAAATCCCTCTTCAAAGAGGGATTTTTTATTTTTATGATTTCTTAAACCCTTCAAGAGCTTTCAAAACTTCTACTGGTACCATATAGACCACGGTGTTTGATTGGTCAGAAGACATATCGTTGATAGATTGCAGAGTTCGTAGATGAAGCGCTCCAGGAGTAGCGGCGAGCATAGAAGCAGCTTTAGCCATATTTTCTGAAGCTAATACTTCTCCTTCAGATTGGATAACTGTCGCTTGTCGCTCTCTTTGCGCTTCTGCTACCTTTCCTATTGTTCGCTCCATATCGTGAGAGAGACTTATATCTTTGAGTTCAACATTTGAAATATCTATCCCCCATTCAGTACAAGTCTTTTCAACCACCATTTGGATCTTTTCAGAGATATGTATTCTGTCAGCAAGTAGTTGATCGAGTGTCACCTCTCCTACAACATTTCGCATAGTTGTTTGTGCCAACTGCAAAATTGCATAATGAACGCTTTCAACATTGATAACGCTCTTTGCTGCATCTACAACCTTGTAATAAATAACAGCGTTCACCCCTACAGAAACATTGTCTTTTGTTAATGTCTTTTGATCAGGCACGTCGACAGCCTTCACTCTCATATCTACCTTGGTCATTTGTTGAAATATTGGAACGATAACCTTCCACCCAGGAGTCTTGATGCCTGAAAATCTCCCCATAGTTAGCACCACACCTCGCTGATATTCATTTATCTGGCGAAGCATAGAGAGCAACAAAATAACAATAAACAGTAAAATATAAATCATATGTAATAAGAAGTACGCTTATGTATAATACTTATATTATACCACAAAAATACTAACTCTGTCTACGTCCATGCATCAACATCTCAACAGCGTGTTCCATGCTTCCGGCGTTTGTTACCTCCCCACCATTGACGAAGAATATTTCGTCTGCTTTGGCAATAGTGTGTAGTCGGTGCGCAATAATCACTCGAGTTGTTTCTTTTGGCAATTTATCGAGGACTTGCTGTAACAACTCTTCAGTTACGGTGTCCACATTGGCTGTCGCTTCGTCGAGTATCAAAATATCTGGGCGCCGAAGTACTGCACGAATAAATGCTATCAATTGTTTTTGTCCGAGACTCACTGAGTCCCCACTCGTTGATACTGGAGTATCGAGCCCCTGTTCAAATCGAGAGAGTAGCTCTGCAAGTCCAGCATCTTTGATAAGCTTCTCTGTTTTCTTTGTATCATAGTCTTGGTAGTCATCATTTCCATAGAGGATATTGTCTTTGAGTGTGCCACCGAAGAGAAATGGTTCTTGCAAAATAAAGCCTATTTTCTTTGTCCGTTCTTCTGGAGAATAGGTACGAACATCTTTACCGTGAAGCAAGACTGTTCCTTGTGTTGGATCATACAAACGCGCCATCAGAGATGCTGTTGTTGTCTTTCCTCCTCCTGTTGGGCCAACGAGTGCATAGGTCTTGCCCCTCTGGAGTGAAAACGAAATATCGTGAAGCACGAGCGGACCATCAGGGTACGCGAAATCTACATCTTCAAATGCAAGCACCGAATCAGTGTCCATCTTTACGTGCCCTGCCCCTTCGATGTGCACAAGGTTAGTTTCAAGAGCCAAGATAGCACTGATACGATCCCACCCAGCCATAGCTACTTGGAAACTATTCCACGTAGAAGCAAGTTGCTGTAGAGGAAAATAAAAGTTGGTGACGTATGCCAAGAAAGATACTAAAAGACCGATAGTCAAAAATCCTGTCGTAATGAGATAGATACCAAATGCTAATACAGAAAGTTGTGCAATGTTTGAGGAGAGCCCATAGACTGGTTGAAATAAGTTGTTAAGTACCCCTGCTTTGGTTGCGGCACTGTAAGTCTTGTCATTCGCTTCTGCAAAGCGTGTTCGGAAATAATCTCGTCGATTAAATGCCACAATAACTTTAAAGTTTGACAGAGACTCTTGTACTTCTGCACTAAGACCACCCACACTTTTTAAGTTATTCAAATTTCTTTTCTTTACCCATGGAGCCATGGCTCGAGTGAAAATAAATACAGCGACCGCAGGAATGAGTGCCACAAGGCCGAGCTTTGGCTCTAGTGTCACTAGTGCTATCGCGGCACCGATCATGACCATGACAGAACCAACAAGCTGAACGATCTGTTGAGATATCACTTGGTTTAATTTATCAGTGTCGTTGTTGATACGAGAAATCAAATCTCCCGCTTTGTTTTGATTGAAAAAGGCAATCGGTAGAGACTGTATTTTAGTAAACAGTGTGTTACGAACATTATAGAGCGCTCGTTGGCCTACTGTTCCCATCAAGTTTGTTTGCAAATAGTTGGTCACTAGAGCACCCATATACACCAACAGCAAAATACCAGAGAATACCAACACCCCACGAAATTCTTTTTGTACAATATAGGTGTCAATAATATGACCAATGATAAGCGGTGCAGAAAGCGTCAAAGCGGAGTTTAGAATGATAGCAATGAATGCGTAGGTTAATTTCTTTTTCTCAGTGAGCAATAGCGGCCACAGTGAAGCTATAACAGAAACAATACCGCTTTTTCTCTCTCCTTTTATTGTATTGGTATTAAGTGCGTACTTCATAAGCATTTGTTGATTGTTGTGAGTTGTATATTTGTACGTATTCGGGAGATGTGTCCATGAGTTCAGAATGTGTGCCTTGTGCCAAGAGCTCTCCTTCCATCAAGACAATGATGCTGTCATATTGCTCAACAGTTGCCAATTTCTGTGTAACGGAGATAAGAGTAATCCCTGGGTAGTTTTTTGTGATGTTTGAAAGAATAGCCTTTTCTGTTTTGGTATCAACACGCGCAGTAAAGTCATCGAGCAGTAATACTTTTGGATTCATCGAAAGCGCACGAGCAAGCATGACACGTTGTTTTTGTCCTCCAGAGAGGCTTGTCCCTCGCTCTGAAACAACAGTGTCGAGACCATCAGGAAGTGTAGAGATAAAATCAGAAAGCTCAGCAGTTTCGATGGCACGACTCAGTGACTCATCCGTAACAGAAGTATTGAAGGCGATATTTTCTCGGATACTCATATTGAACATACTGCTATCTTGAAAAACGAGTGCCACTTGGTTGTGAAAATTTTCTACTTCATAGCTTTTGAGTTCTTGACCATCATAGAGCACGACACCGCTCGTCGGATCAACAAGTCCTGAAAGAATATACATAAGCTGACTCTTCCCTGCAGCTGTTGGTCCAATAATAGCTGTCTTGGTCCCTGCTTTTATTTTGAACGATACTTTTTTGAGTGCATGTTTTTCGCCATAGATTTGGCTGACAGCTTGAACCTCTACATCACCTATCAAAGTGTTAGTGTTGGTGCCAATCGGCGGAACTTCTGGTGTATCAAGCACACCTTGGACGCGTGCATATGAGGCAGAAGCCTGCGCAATGATACTACTCATAAATCCAATAATAATAATCGGGAAAAGGAGAAGAGCTACATAACTATAAAATGCTGTGAAGCTTCCAAGAGTCATACTACCCCCAATAACAAACTTACCCCCAAGGACGACGATACCAAGCGTAGCGAGACCTGAGACGAACGTGATGATAGGAATAAGCGCAGCAAACATCGCCAAAATAGAGAGTCCGACACTGCGCGCTTGAGTGTTTACTTCCAGAAACTTTCTGTATTGCTCTGACTGAGCATTGACCACACGAATGATCGCCGCACCAAGAATGCTCTCGTTGATGACTTTGTTGAGACTATCTACTACTTCTCGTGTTTTTCCAAACAACACTTTCACTTTTGAAAAGATAACGAAAAATGTAAGCCCAATGATCGGAATAATAGAAAGCACTACTAGTGCCAGCTTCCAGTTCATAGAAAGAAGCAAAATACTAACACCCACAATAATGACGAGGGACGACACGATAGAAACGATAGCCATTGATACGAACGTCTTGATAGAATCAATATCACTCGTCAGTGTAGTAAGAAGTTTTGCAGAACCAATAGTTTCGATATCGCTATATCGGAGCCGAGAGATCTTGGCAGAAAGTTTGGTTCGGGTGTCCTTGGCAACTCTCTCAGAGGCAAATGTTTGCATAACACTTTGTGCATATAAAAAGATGAAGATAAGCACCGTAGCAATACCGAATTGCAACAACATACTCTTTACTACAAGTGTCCCGGCTGTATAACTATCGATACTTCTTGCAATAATAGTTGGAATAAGGAGATTCAAGGCATTGGTTACCAATGCAAACCCGATGAGTAAAATGATCATTTTTTTGTACGGGCCCAAAAGAGAAAAAACACTCGGACCTGTTTTACCGGCCTGAGGGTTCCCCGCTTGCTTAGCTGTATTTGGTGTTGCCATACTAAAGTACTACTCTACCGTGATACCTACGTTTCTACAAGAAATCTGCTTGGCTCTATAGTACTTCTATATAATAAGCACTGTTGCCATACAAGGTGTATCCATCAACTGTTTTTTGAGCATAGACATTTGCCCGAGCGCCAATCTTACTGGTTTCAATATCTCCAATACTGTTTACGGTTCCTTTTATAGAGCCAACTATTGCTTGTGACCATCCTACTGTTGTTACTACCTTTTTACCATCGATCGTCACACTACAAATACCGTCAGCAAAACATGCTGTTGATACGGATTGTATAGTTCCAGAAAAACGCTCTTCTGTATTTATTGGAGTAGCGATAGTATTTAATACTGCTCGAGTTTTTGGCCCAACAAATCCTGTCGGTGCAATACGCATATAGTTCCTCTGGAATGCTTTTACCGCCTTAAACGTTGCGATTCCGAAGAAGCCTGTACTTTGCGAACTGAGATACCCCTTTGAGCGAAGTATATCTTGAAGCGCGGTTACATCTGCTCCACGAGATCGATACATCAAATTTTTTGAAAACACATATCCGCCACTACTAGCAATACTGGTCATAAATTCTGTAGGACCACTTTGTATTTCATTTCCTGGGCACGGTGCAGTAACACAATATATAGTGTTATCTGCTTTATACATCACAGTGTATGCGGTATTTGGCTTAAGATTTTGAAGCACGACAGTTGATTGGCCCTTTGGAGTTTTCTTTGGTAGACAATTCTCCGGTGTCGGATAAATCATGATA
Organism: uncultured Candidatus Saccharibacteria bacterium; assembly: GCA_964357135.1. GTDB lineage: Bacteria > Patescibacteriota > Minisyncoccia > Phycocordibacterales > UBA9973 > UBA4124. Next base: position 1,832 of record CAYHJY010000017.1, on the reverse strand, counting down.
CACACCTGCATTGTCTCAAAGTATTCAAAATAAATCCTTGAACGAGTCTCGAGGCTAAGCGTGTCCAACATTTGTGGAGAAACAGAAACAGTAGCCGAAATACTCGTGATATTGGTCACTACTGGTTCATTCACGGGTAAAATAGGGTTGTTCATTTGTGCCTGTCCAAGCGGCGCAAAGGCAACTATTGCGAGTAACACTGTGATAATAAATGGTATTTTTTTCATATACATACAGACGAGCCAAGTCTGAAGCTATTACCTTTTACAAAAGGAAAAGCTGTAGTATAGTGATGCGAGTTAATCACCACTGGAGGATTGGATGAGTGGTTTAAATCAACGGTTTACTAAACCGTCGTCCTTTACCGGACCGTGAGTTCGAATCTCACATCCTCCGCTATAGAATTAAGAAATAAAAAAAACACCTTTAATAGGTGTGTTTTTGCTTTTACCCAAAGGTATTTTTTGTATGTCTTGTTTCTGAGCGATACGGACGATACGTAATCATTGGTGTCGGCGGATGAAGCCAAACTTTAACACCAACTAAAAACTCCTCATCTCTTTTAAAGAATTCGGAAAGGATTCTGTTGATTGCTGTTTCATACCGTTCATCCGAACGGACTTCAGTATGCACTCTGGACATGTAACTGAGATACTCATACGTTTCTTTACTTATATATGAATCAACAAGATAAGCGAGGCTCGATACAATACTAACTGCATCTCTTCTTAAATCCTTATCCATCTTTTTAAAGGCAGGATCATTTTTATATATACTCAGAACAAATGCTCTCAATTTTTTCCATTTCTCCTGATGCATAGTTTTAGGACGTTTGGTCAACAAAAGAGGCTCTTTTGGTTTAGGTTTAACATATACGGGCATATATATCTATTTAAAGGTAAAGAAATGATTTTGCTTCATACTACTCCCTATTCTTTTGTTGTCAAAAATCTCAAACCTATACGCCTACCGGAAAGCCATATGTATTCAATATAAGAATATGGAAAGTTACTAGAATAAGTAGGTACTAGAACAGAAAGTGCTATACTACACCCATTATAATTTAGTAACGTATTTTTATATTTATGATTGGTACAATGATGAAAAAGTGTTCTTGGGGTAATAAAAGCGCTGGACTACTTGTCCTACGCATCGGACTAGCTGCGATCTTTATCATGGCGGGATGGATGAAAGTATCAAACCTTGATGCAACAGTTGGAGCATTTGCTTCTATGGGATTTAGCTCTTTCTGGGCATATGTAGCAAGTTTTGTTGAACTCCTCGGCGGTATCGCTATCCTCCTTGGGGTGTTCACTCGAACAGCCGCAGGACTTATCCTTATCAACATGATTGTTGCAACTATTTTTGTTCACAAAGACACTACACTCCTCTTACACATCTTCTCTCTTCTTGCACTTGTTCTCTCAGGTGGAGGAAAATATTCTCTTATGAGAAAGACTTGTGGTTGTGGAACATGCAAACTCTGCGTAGAGAGTGATGTTGCCCCAAAGACTCCTGTGCAGATGTAATACACATCTGACTTTCAAAAAGACCTGCTCTGTTGGCAGGTCTTTTTGTTTTAGAAAAGTGATATACTTATTTGTATATGACATTTATTCAAACATTGTTACAAACCATCTGGGCATCAGTTGTGTCGCTCGGAATCATAAAAGTAATTATCGCTGTTGTTATCATTGCCCTACTTTCTCGAGCGCAGAAATTGCTCGGTTTTATTGCAGCGCTTATCTTCATCGCCTATTTGGCACAATGGATCTAGTATGAGTCCTATCAACAAAGCCCGACTCGAACAGTTTAGTGACGGCGTATTTGCT
>CAYHJY010000016.1:0-8724 GCA_964357135.1 uncultured Candidatus Saccharibacteria bacterium | reverse complement strand
TGGTACCCCCATTTTTCTTCTGTTTCTTTTGCCCAGTTTTCAAGCTCTTCTTTTATGATATTTCCGTTTGGTAACCAGATAGGCAAGCCTTTACCAATAGATTCGTCAAAATAGAAAATATCCATTTGCTCGCCAAGTTTTCGGTGGTCTCGCTTTGCTCCTTCTTCAAGCATAGTTAAATGCTCAGAAAGTTTTTCTTTTGATTCAAAGGCAAGCCCATAAATACGAGTTAGTGGAGGGTTCTTTTCACTTCCACGCCAGTACGCCCCTGCAATACGGTCGAGTTTGAAACTTTCTGGGTCAATAGTGCTCAAATCATCAGTATGTCCACCACGGCATAGATCAACGAAAGATCCCATAGTATAGAGGGTTATTTTTTCACCGCGTTCTGCGATTTCGTTAATGAGCTCCTCTTTAAATGGGTTGCCCTTGTAGTATTCAAGTGCTTCTTCTTTTGTTACTTCCTTATGAGTCACTGTTTTCCAAGAGGGAAGTATCTCTCGCATTTTCTTCTCAATCTTTGGGAGGTCATCACTACTGAGAGAGTCAGCAAATTTTACATCGTAATAAAAACCGTCTTCTATGGCAGGACCAAGGGTCAGTTGAGATTTTGGGTATAATTCCATTACCGCAGCACCGAGCAGGTGGGCAAGGGAGTGGCGTGTATGTTCCATATTCATGGTAAAAACTATACCACTGTTTTTGGTTCTACAAAAGCTGACCGCATTTGATGTTTTTTGAAAGATATAGTATGATGTTTCGCATATGGTAGTACGAATGAGACACACACGCAGTCACACTGCAAACCGCCGAAGCCACCACGCTCTTAAGAGCCCAGCTCTTTCTACAGATGCTAGTGGTACAAAACATATCCGTCACCGAGCAACCCTCGATGGTATGTATAAGGGCCGAAGTGTAGGAGGAGACCCAGTAAAGAAGGTAATGAAAAAGCAGGGTATTAAGCCTAAAAAAGCTCCAGCAAAAAAGAAAGCTGTTAAAAAAGCTAAAAAATAAAACACCATGGCAAATCGCCACCTCTCACGATCTATTGTTCTTCAATCACTATTCGAATGGGACCTCTCGGGAAAACCAGAGGAGCTAAAAGCTATCATTGATCGCAATGTGTTTGAATTTGCACCTGGTCATTCTGACAATGACTTTATGTATCTTCTGGCGGAGACTGTACAGAGAAAGCAAACAGTCATAGACGACATCATTACCAAAGCTGCTCCTGAGTGGCCACTTGAGAAAATCTCTAATGTTGATCGATCAGTACTTCGTATGGGGCTGGCGGAACTATTGTTTGGAGATCGTGAACAAGTTCCTCCAAAGGTGGCTATCAACGAAGCGATCGAACTCGCTAAGACCTTTGGTGGTGAAAATAGTGGTAAGTTTGTCAACGGTGTTCTCGGTGCTGTTTATAAAGAAATAGGTGAACCAGGAAAGGAGCAAATTTCAAAACAAAAAAACAAAAAACCTGGAATCTTTGATGAAGAAGATATAACAAAGATACCTATAGATAAAAAAGCAGGCGCAGTAGTTTATTCTGTAAAAGACGGAAAGGTTTACGTCGCGCTTGTTCACGATGTTTTTGGGTATTGGACCTTATCTAAGGGTGGTATTGAGGAGAATGAAAGCCTTGAAGAAGGTGCTGCTCGCGAAATAAAAGAAGAGATAGGTCTTGATATTGAAGTCCAAGATAAGCTCGGTGAAATCGAGTATATGGCGTATCATCCAACACAAGGAAAGATCAGAAAACAGGTAACTTTCTTCTTAGGAAAGTCAGAGTATAAAGAATTGGTTCTAGAAAAAGGAACAGGAGGTCTGGACAAGGCATCATGGTTTGAACCCAAAGATGTTATTGACTTAACGATATACGATGATATATTGCCACTAATCGCAAAGGCGATTGAGATTATTAACTCTAAATAAGAGAGTCGAAAGTAGAGCGTAGACAGTAATAGCTACCTTCCACTTTATACTTTCAAAAATTAACTATATGAAAGATTTTAGTGCATTTGAGCAAATCATAGGGATTACTTTTAAGAGTAAAGAGACATTACAGCAAGCCTTTACTCACCGGTCATACATTAACGAAAACCCACGCAGTGGACTTGTTCACAATGAACGCTTAGAGTTTTTGGGAGACGCAGTTCTTGAACTTGTTGTTACAGATTATTTATTTACCACGTATCCTGAGCACGCAGAAGGAGATCTCACTGCATATCGGAGCGCACTAGTGAACGCAGTTGTTGCAGCAGAAGTTGCGCAAGATCTTGGTATGAATGAGTATCTGCTTCTTTCAAAAGGAGAGAGTAAAGATACCGGGCGAGCGCGTCAGACTATTTTGGCCAATGCGTATGAGTCATTTATTGGAGCGTTGTATATTGATCAAGGGTATGACGTTTGCAATACGTTTATTACAAAAACATTAATTCCAAAACTTAAGGATATTATTAGTAAGAAAACTTGGAGAGATGCAAAAAGCCATATTCAAGAAGAAGCACAAGAGCGTCTCGGGGTGACTCCTCGATATGAAGTTATCGGGCAACTTGGTCCAGATCACGACAAATTTTTCACTGTCGGTGTTTTCTTTGGTGATAAAAAAATAGCTGAAGGGAAGGGGAGAAGCAAACAAGAAGCACAACAAGCAGCCGCTCAAGCAGCACTTGAGTTGAAAGGGTGGTAGCTAGTGTTGTAATAAAAAAGAAATAGAAACGTCTTTTTATATAAGATGCTATAAACAGGCTATCGACCTGTGGTACATACTGTCTTAATTAATAGAATTATTACGCACGCTATGTTGTATACAATCGCTGTTATTCTAATCATTCTTTGGCTACTTGGAGTTGTAGGAGTATTTGCTATCGGTAAATTCATCAATATCCTTCTTGTTATTGCTGTTATTATGGTTTTGATTCGTCTTATCCGCGGACAAAATCCTATTAAATAAAGTATAGGGCACTATAAAAAATCCTCATCTATATGAGGATTTTTTGATATACTTATGACAATGCGTTTGCAGCAAATCGAAATAGCGGGCTTTAAATCGTTTGCGAAGAAATCGTCGCTCTCTTTTTCGGCGCCAGTAACAGCTGTTGTGGGGCCAAACGGTTCAGGGAAGAGTAATGTGGTTGAAGCGTTTCGGTTTGTACTCGGCGAACAGTCTATGAAAAGTATGCGCGGCAAAAGCGGTGCTGATCTTATTTTCCGTGGTGGCACAGGTGCGCCCAAACTCTCTCGTGCCGTTGTTTCTATCACCTTTGATAACTCTGATAAGGTATTTAACTTTCAGAATGGAGAAGTTAAATCGCCAGTGCTTTTTGACACGGTAACATTTACTCGAGAGCTATTTGCTGATGGTACGAGTAAATATTCCATGAATGGTACCGAAATAAAACTGAAGCAAATGGTTGAGCTTCTCTCGTCGGTAAATATTGGTACATCAAGTCACCATATCATTTCTCAAGGAGAGGCTGATGGCATTTTGCGTGCTAATGCCAAAGATCGTCGAGAAATTCTTGAGGATGCGCTCGGTCTCAAAATTTATCATTATCGTATCAAGGAGAGTGAGTCAAAACTTGAAAAGACTCGAGGTACTCTCAAAGAGGTCCAGTCACTGCGGCGTGAACTTGCTCCACATCTTACCTTTTTGAAGAAACAAGTAGAAAAGATAGAAAAAGGAAGAATCATTCGGGATGAATTACAAGCCGCGTTGATCAGGTTCTTGTCTACCGAAAAAGCGGCATTAGCAACAGAAGAGTCTCGAACAACCCAAGCAGTTTCATTGGTGGAGAGGAAAAAGAAGGAGCTCGAGGAACAGTTAAAAAATCTGCCAGAATCCAGCCAAGAAACTGATAGTTCTCTCATTCGTGATATTGAGTCGTACAAGCAAGCAATTCGCGAGGTGCAAGAAAAGCGACGATCTCTTGAACAAAAAATCGGACGATTAGAAGGGATGATAGAGGCGCATAGAGTACTATCACAACAGAGTCAAACAAAGGCGGTTGATGGGCCGAGTATCTCATTTGCGCCAACTGAATACACGCAGCTTCTTTCAGACATTGAATTTTTTGTTTCTTCTATAAGATCTGCTACTACTCTAGAAATGGTTAAGGCTGCGCTCGAAAAGCTCTCTCCACTCATTGAGCGATTGAAAGCGCGACAACCAGCAGTGTCTACATCACAAGCAACACCTTCTGCTGTTCCGGTTATAACTGAAACAGTACTTGAGCTTGAGGCACTTCAAAAAGAACTCCAACCGTTAGTACTAAAAGAGCAGCAGATACAAAACACTATTTCTGATCTTGAAAACAAGCGCGAAATATCGCTTCGCACTAGTGCGTCAAGTACAGAGACCAAGTACCGTTTGGTAAGTGAAATAAAACAGTGTGAATCAGAACTTCAAATACTAGTGGTGACAAAAAGCAGTTTTACAGAACGTAAAGAGCGATTTGACCAGGAAATAAAAGAAGCAGGGTTTTTGTTTGGTCCATCATTTTTACATAGTCTTCACACTTCGGAAGCCCAAGAGGCCCTTGATATGCATGATCTGCAACGGTCTATTGATCGATTAAAAATTCGTCTTGAAGAGCACAGTGGTATCGGAAATGATGTGGTAACAGAATACGAAAGCACACTAGAGCGTGATGCATTTTTGACGCGAGAATTAGTGGATATCGAAAGTAGTGTTAAAAATTTGGAAGTACTTATTGTGGACTTGAAAAAAGTGCTTGATGAACGATTTACTAAAGGAGTAGAAACTATCAATGAACGGTTTGGGGATTTCTTCAAGACGATGTTTGGAGGAGGAAGCGCCTTCTTGTCTATAACAATGGAAAAGAAACGAAAAAAGAAAATGACTGAGGAAGAACTTCTTGAAGAAGAAGTTGTAGATTCTGAACTTGCTGAAGGAGAAGGATTTGAGCGGGGAATAGAAGTGCATGTAAATCTTCCCGAGAAGAAGGTGAAGGAACTCAATATGCTCTCAGGTGGGGAACGTTCTCTTGTTTCTATTGCACTACTCTTTGCTATTTCACAAGTAAATCCACCACCATTTCTCGTGCTCGACGAAACAGATGCAGCGCTCGATGAAGCCAACTCTCGTCGGTATGGAGATATGGTGGAGCGTCTTTCAGAGTACTCTCAGCTCATTGTGGTGACTCACAACCGCGAAACGATGTCTCGAGCCTCTGTACTTTACGGCGTGACCTTGGGCGCTGATAGTGGCTCAAAACTTCTTTCCATTAAATTTGACGAGGCAGTAAAGGTGGCGAAATAATCGACATATAGTCTTTTAAAAAATTTCCTGTATAGTTCTGAAAAAGCTCTATAACATGGAACCAATAACAACCTTGGCCCACAATAAAATCAGTGATTTTATTAGGCCGTATATCGGACAATTATTTCCTGGGTGCATTGTTGGCTGCGCAAATAGCCACCAAAAATATACCTTTGCAATGGGTACACAAGACGGGTTGGTTCCTATGGAGGAATCAAGTCTCTTTGATATTGCTTCAGTAACCAAAGCGTTTCTTAATGTCTTAACACTTAAGGTGATACCGGGCGATGAGCTTGGTCAGAAGATAGGAGACATTATAGAAATGAGAGGCAAAGACCGTGACAAGTTAACTGTTAAACATCTTATTACGTTCGGCGCTGAGTTTGGGGATGCTATTAAGCTTTCGCAAATCAAAGACAGGGGGGAATTAATTCATCTTGTGCACAATAGCGATCTTGTAGTGCCTCCAGGCTCAACGTATCGCTATACAAATGTGACCAGTATGTTACTTTCGTTTTTTCTCCAAAAGAAATTCTCAGTTACTTTTGAAGAATTGCTTTTGAGAGAACTTTTGAATCCTCTTCGGCTTACTGAAACCCACTTCTCTCCAAAGATTAATCTTCCGGGGATCAGTGTTGTGCCTACAGAAAAAAGCATTCCTCGTGGGGTAATACAAGACGAAAGCGCAAGATTGCTTAATGACCCTGTTGGTTCTGCCGGACTCTTTTCTTCGGTTAGTGACTTACTTTCGTTCGGGCAATCATTTCTTGGTGATAACACATACCTACCGAAAGAGGTTATCAAAAAAATGCACATTTCCCAGTTTGAAAATGCTGCAGTATCGTTTGGTTTAGGTATGGGCCTCAGACACCAGAACGAGTGTGATCTGTGCAATGAAGATGGGTCACCGATCATTGTTCTAAAGAAGAATGGTTTTTCCGGAGTACACTTTTGTGTCCTTCCAGAAAATGATTTCTGTTTTGTTGTTTTTGGCAACCTTTGTTATCATGCCCGTCCCAATGGTGAAGGGAGAGATCAATTTTCTTTATTTCATAAAAAGCTGCTTCGATTATTGTACGAAAATCGAGGAGAATTAATATGATGAACCTGCAGGTGCTCCCTGCAGGTTTTTTTGTTATGCTAACTAGGTGAAGCAAAATGCTCGAGAGTATTTTTTAAAAAAATTACAGTCAAAACCAGATGCTATTGATCGGGTAGTAAATACCTCTTTTGATATACAGAAAGTAAAAAGAATTCACCTTGTGGGTATTTGTGGTAAGGCCATGGCATCTTTGGCCGGCCTTTTGGTAAAGGCTGGGTATGTGATAACAGGGTCAGAAGCTAGTTGGAATCCTCCTATGAGTACCGTGCTTGAACATTTAGGAATTTCATTCAAACCGTTTTCAAAAGAGAACCTAGAAGGGGTTGATTTGGTTGTTATGGGTAACGCATATAGCCCTTCAAACATAGAGGCCCAAGAAGCGAGGATAAAAAATATTCCACAAATCTCTTCTGCTGAGGCGTATAATATTTTTTTTATAAAGGACACTACGTCTATAGTTATTGCAGGGACCCATGGTAAGACTACGACATCTGGGTTAGCTAGTCATGTTTTTATTGAGTCAGGAGAAAAAATTCATGCACTAGTTGGAGGTGTCATCTCTAATATAGGAGAGAGTTATTACTACGGCGGCCCGCAAGCTAAGTACTCTGTTGTTGAGGGCGATGAGTACGATACTGCCTATTTTGATAAAGCTCCAAAATTTTTACACTATAAACCAACTATTGGAGTCATTACTTCTATTGAATTTGATCACGCCGATATCTACAGTGATATGAACGACTATCTTGCCGGGTTCGTATTTTTTGCTGCTGAGATACCAGAGAATGGTTATTTGTTGATAAATGATAATGTAAAGAAAGAATATTTCGATATTATAAAAAAAGAATGCTCAGGTACTGTTTTACAGTACGGATTTAGAGATGGTTCTGATATTAGGATATCTACTGCTTATGTTGACCTTGAACGAGGAGGTCAGTTTTTTAGTATCGATTTGTTAGGAACGAAGTATGCGGATTTCTTTGTGCCACTATTTGGAAAGTACAATATAGAAAATGCTGTAACGGTTGTGGCTGTTGCGATACAAGAAGGTATAGAAATTGAGAAAATTAAAAAAGCGCTTTCTACGTTTTCAGGTACAGAGCAAAGACAACAAGTTCTTTATAATAACGATAATATTATTGTTATAAGTGATTTTGCTCATCACCCAACAGCTGTTGAGTACACAATTGATGGGGTAAGAGATCATTATCCTGAAAGAAGGATTATTGCTGTATTTGAACCTCGTTCATCAACAAGTAGGAGAAAAGATTTTGAAGAGAGATATGGGGAATCTTTTGATAATGCCAATATTGTTGTCATCGCTAAGCCGCCAATGAAAGAGGTAGATGATCCTTCAAAAATGATGGACATAGAGAAGGTATCGCAAATAGTAAACACAAGAGGTGTTTACTCAAGCGCCATCAGTACTACCGATGAGATTTTTGAGAATTTAAAGAATACTATTGAGGGCAATGATGTTGTGCTTATTATGAGTAATGGAACTTTCGATGGTTTAGCAGAAAAGGTGGTCAAATGGTTGGAGAGCTAGCCAGGCCCCCTATTGCTAAGTAGGTGATATCGTTGTACTATCTCAGAAAATTCATTTATTATGGAACTAACTCAAGAACAGCCTGTTGATACTACGGGCCAAGTGATTGCTGCTTTGCTGTTATTTACTGAGCAAGTAAAAAGAACAACCCCGACAATTCACACGAAGAATCTCAGTGATGGCAGAGAAATACGAGATGCTGAAAAAAATACTCTTTTCAGACTCCCATTAGAGCAGAAGGGATTAGTTAAGAAGGTGTATTCTCTCGTTAAAGAGTCATTAAGGCTTTGCCCTGTTCATGCTGCTGAATTTGTAGTCTTGAATAGTGGTGTGTTTTGCTCTGTACAAGACCACCGTGTTTTATTAGAGACTATTTTACAGACAGTGGAGGGCTCTTACCCTCGTCCGTGGTTAGTAAATTATGATCATGACGGGTTGTTTGACGCTACAGGAAACCGCTTTTTTGATGTTCCCTTACCTGAAACCGGGTTTCGGTATGAGTACCTTGAAGAGCTGATTTTAACCGGGCAGGATTCGGTATTAGGGTTGAGTGATGTAAAACCAGTTCTTGGTTCGCCTTATTAATAAAAACAAGGCCCCATTTTGGGGCTTTTTTTGTTGAAATGAGGCTTATTCTATAAGGATAGAATAAAAGGTTGACTTTGTATTTCCTTTGTATATAATACCCCTTGCTCCTTCGATTAGGAGCTGTTTTTTGAAAATTGTATAGAGAACGCGAGTTCTCAAGTTTATTTATGTAAAAACAATTTTTTGAGTGAATCAAACAGGTAA
>CAYHJY010000015.1:0-8728 GCA_964357135.1 uncultured Candidatus Saccharibacteria bacterium | reverse complement strand
TGGTTGCTGGAGGACGACGTATGAGTTTTGCTGTTTCTATGATTATTGGAGACAAGACCGGAGTAGTTGGTATTGGAACAGGAAAGGGAGGCGACACAGCACTTGCTATTGCCAAAGCGCTTAAGGAGGCAAAGAAAAACGCTATCAAGATCAAGAAGACTGATACACAGTCTATCCCTATGGGAGTTGAGGCAAAGTTCACTTCATCTGAAGTTATGCTTTTCCCAAACAAAGGTAAGGGGCTTGTAGCGGGAGCAGCGGTACGAGATATTCTTGTTATCGCAGGAGTTCGTGATGTTTCAGCCAAGGTTCTCTCTGGAAGTAAAAACAAACTCAACACAGCTCGTGCAGTAATGAAAGCGCTCGCAAAGATTTCAAAGAAACACTCTTTTAACACTCCAAAGATTGAAGTTGCCCCAGAGCTTATAGCTGAAGTGGCTCCAGAAGTAAAATAAAATACCATCATGCTTAATACACTTAAACGAACAACAAAAAATAAAGAACCAAAACTCGTTGGACGAGGAGGTACTCGAGGTAAGACTGCTGGACGTGGAACAAAAGGGCAAAAGGCTCGTGCAGGACACAAGATTCGTCCACACATTCGCGACATCATCAAGAAGTATCCAAAACTCCGAGGACGAGGAAAGAACATGAACAAGGCATTTGCTGTACGTCCAGATGTAGTGAACCTTTCAGTACTTGAAAAGCATTTCAAGGCAGGGGAATCAGTAACTCCATCTATCCTTCTTACTAAGCGTCTCATCACACGAACAACAGGTGTTCTTCCACACGTAAAGATTCTTGGAACTGGTGAACTCACAAAGAAACTCGATATCTTCGACTGTGAAGTATCTGCTAGTGCTATAGCAAAAATCGAAGCACACGGTGGAAAGGTAAACGGATCTGCTAAATAATTACAATGAATTCATTTTTCAAAAAACTACAAACACTGTTCACTGACAAATCGCTCCGAAACAGAGTGTTGTTTGTGGTTGCAGCGTTGTTTATTTTTCGGATGCTTGCCGCTATCCCCGTACCTGGGGTAGACGCAAGTCGTATCACTCAGTTCCTTGCAGGGAACCAATTCTTTGGAGTGTTTAACGCGCTCTCTGGTGGAGGGCTCTCAAGTTTCTCTATTGTGATGCTTGGTATCGGTCCCTATATTACTGCTTCTATCATCATGCAGCTCCTTTCTATGATGGTTCCACGACTCAAAGAACTCATGCAGGAGTCTGGTGAACTAGGGCGAAAAAAGTTTAACCAATACGTACGATTGCTGACTATTCCTCTTGCTGTATTACAGGCATTTAGTTTCATCAAGTATTTACAATCTCAAGGAGCTATCGACGCACTTTCTTTAAATGCGCTTATTACCAACATTATTATCATCGTCGGAGGTTCAATACTGCTTCTTTGGATCGGAGAACTCATCAACGAGTTTGGCATCGGAAATGGTACTTCTATGATTATTATGGCGGGTATCCTCTCTGTAATGCCAAGTAAGATCGCGCAATTCTTCTTTACCTTTACTATTGATCAGCTTCCTGTTGTGCTTCTCTATGCTGCTATTGGTATTCTGGTTATCGCAGGAGTTGTCTATATCTATGAAGCAGAGCGTCCAGTACCGGTGACCTATGCTCGCGCAGTGCGCGGTATTAGAACACTCGGTGGCAACAACACGTATTTACCACTACGTCTTGCGCAGGCGGGTGTGATGCCGATTATTTTCGCATCGTCTCTTCTCCTTTTCCCACAATTTTTGGCTGGAGTATTTGCTAACTCTTCTCGTGCAATCTTGCAAAGTGTTGGTCAGGGTCTCACCACATTTCTTCAGACACAATGGCTCTATGCACTTGTCTACTTCGTACTCGTCGTATTCTTTACGTACTTCTATACAGCAGTTACTTTTGATCCAAAGCAAATCGCCACAAACCTTCAGAAAAATGGTGCCTTCGTTCCAGGAATTCGCCCAGGAGATGCGACAACAAGTTACCTCGCAACTATCGTGACTCGTATCACACTCGTTGGTTCACTCTTCCTTGGTCTCGTAGCTGTTTTGCCGCTCATTGTTCAATCAACAACAGGTATTACAGCCTTTGCTATCGGTGGTACATCTCTCCTTATTACGGTGTCTGTTGTTATTGATCTCATCCGTAAAGTAGACGCACAAATCGCACTTCACGAGTAGTCTCTTAGAGAAGTGGTATACTTCTTGCTATGAATAAAGGGGTCTATATCTTTATCGGACAGTCAGGTTCCGGCAAGGGGACACAAGTAGAGCTTCTCAAAAAGAAAATCCAGTCACTTGATCCGACTGCTGCTGTTTTTGATCTCGAAACAGGCAAGATCTTTCGAGAGCTTATCGCTGGTACTACATTTACTGGAAAACGTACGAAAGCCATGATGGATGAGGGAAAGCTCCCGCCATCATTTCTCGGAGTGCATGCCTGGAGTCACTCGGTAATAGAAAACTATCGCGGAGATCAACATGTGTTCATCGATGGGACTCCACGAGTGGCAGATGAGGTGCCAGCACTATGTTCTGCCTTTGAGTTTTTTGATTGGTACCCGCATATTATTGATATTCAGGTGGGAGATGAATGGTCGTACGACCGATTGAAAGGGCGTGGTAGAGAAGATGACAAAGACGAACAAGACGTCTGGGGAAGAATACAATGGTTCCATGAATCAGTTGTCCCCGCAATCGAATTATTAAAGCAGTCCCCGAGAGTGACCTACCACTGTGTCCCCGGAGAACAGACCATCGAACAGGTCCACAAAGATATTTGTGATGAATTAGGACTAGTATGATTATTATAAAAACCGACAGTGAAATAGCACGTTTACGAAAAGGGGGTCCGATACTCGCTGATATTTTGCGTAAGGTTGCCAAAAAGGTGGCTCCAGGGGTGACAACAGGGGAACTCGATCAATACGCGTATCAGCTTATTAAAGAAGCGGGACACACACCAGCTTTTTTAAACTATAAGCCAGAAGGAGCTGATTTTCCGTACCCTGCATCACTCATTACTTCAGTAAATGCAGAAGTTGTTCATGGTATTCCTGGTAAGAAGGTTTTGAAAGAAGGAGATATTATCGCACTTGATTTGGGGCTCAATTATGAAGGGGTGTTTCTTGATCACGCTATTACTGTGGCGGTTGGTGGTATTACTACACCTAAGGACAAAGAACTCTTAGCTGTCACAGAGGAAGCTCTGTATAAAGGTATCGAAGCGATCGTTCCTGGGGCCACTGTGGGCGATATAGGCTATGCCATAGAAAGCTATGTAAGGCCCTACAAGCTCGGTATAGTGCGTGTTTTGTCAGGGCATGGTGTAGGACGCCATATCCACGAAGATCCGTATGTACCAAACTATGGCCGTCCAGGGCGTGGTGACAAACTCGTTCCAGGTATGGTGATAGCGATAGAGCCTATGCTTACTCGCGGAGGAGAAGAGGTGGTAACTATGCGAGATGGTTATACTATCAAGACCGCTGACAATTCTCGCTCGGCTCACTTTGAACACACTGTGCTTATTACTGAAACTGGAGCGGAAATCTTAACAAAATAAAGTTATACTATAACAATGAAAAAAATAAGAAATATAACTTTTGTGGTACAAATAATAGTTACACTACTTGTTGTTTTATCTTTTTTTCATACTTTATTTTTTACTACATACGGTGTTCCTTATCCAGGTTACCAGGCACCATTTTCTATCATTAGTTTTATAAAAAGTTTAATTATTAAGATATATATTCCAATATCAGCCGTTTCTTTTATCGTGTCTTTGTTGGCTATTAAAGATAAGTTTATTTCAAGAAAAATATCAATTATTTTATTTACTATTTCTGGACTACCTCTATTTTTTATAATTATTGGTTTTCTGTTTAATTTATTTTTTTAACCATAGTTTCTCAGTTTAAGGTTTTTGTTATAATGCCCTTAAGATGAAAACACTATTTTGTTCACTAGTATTAATATTTTCACTATCTCTGCCTGTATACGCAGACCAAGTGTCTGATACTGCGCTACAAAATAAAATAGACCAGCTGTTCATAGTAGGCTTTCGTGGAGCTACTTTTGATACTGCTCCAGAAGCGCAAAGGATGCTTTCCGAAACAAATGTTGGAGGAGTGATACTGTTTGACTACGATACACCGACAAAGTCTTATGATAGAAATATAAAAACAAAGGCAGAGACTACGAAACTAATATCTGATTTGCAGTCTCATGCAAAGACTCCACTTTTTATTTCCATTGACGAAGAAGGAGGAAAGGTAAGTCGTTTGAAAAAAGTTCCAGGATTTATTCCGACACTTTCTGCTGCAAAACTTTCTCTCAAAACTGATACGCAGGTCCAAGGTGTTGCTAAAGGTTTAGGTCAAATACTTTCTGGCTATGGTTTCAATATGAACTTCGCGCCAGTCTTGGATGTAAATGTAAACAAAAAAAGTCCAGCAATAGGCGCTGTCGGTAGATCATTTTCTCATTTGCAAAGTGTAGTTGGTCGTAAGGGAATAGCTTTTAGTAAAGGGTTAGAACAGTCGAACATCATCCCTGTTGGTAAACATTATCCAGGTCACGGTAGTGCGGTCGGAGACACACACAAAGGGTTTGTAGATGTTACCAAGACCTTCAAGCAGTATGAACTTGTGCCGTTTAAAAAAGCGTGTGAGGCAGGCATACCAGCTATTATGGTTGGTCATTTGTATGATTCTCGTGTCGATAAGATATATCCAGCGACGCTATCAAAAGCGCACATAGATAGACTCAAATCTCTTGGTTGTATTTCCCAAGTATTTATCACTGACGATATCGATATGAAAGCTTTGACGCAAGAATACTCTCGCCATGATATCCTCGTAAATGCGTTTACTGCTGGTATAGATATAGTGATCGCTTCAAACAATATCAGTACGTATAACCCAGACCAGTTTTTTATAGACAGAAAAATAGTGTTTGATGCTGTTAAGGCAGGGGAGATATCAGAGGCTCGTATCACTGATGCGTATACCAAGGTTACACAGCTCAAACAGAAGTTTGGCATCAGTAGATAAAAAATCCCTCGAGTGAGGGATTTTTTATTTAGCTATTTACTTTATCAAAAATTTTCTTGAAAGTATCTGGTTTTGCATCTGCAATGTCTGAAAGGATTTTTCGGTCGATTTGCACATTTGCTTTCTTGAGCTTATCGATGAACTTTGAGTAGGAGAGACCGAGTGGTCGAACTGCGGCATTGATACGTACTTGCCAGAGGGCACGCTTGTCAGTCTTTTTGTCTTTTCGGTGAGCGAAGGCGTATGTACCAGCGTGAGCAATAGCTTCGATAGCTTGTGCTGTCTTTGTAGAGCGACCAAAACGGTAGCCTTTCGTCATTGAAAGGATATTCTTTCTCTTTTTTAGTGCATTTTGTCCGCCTTTTACTCGTGTCATGGTATTGCTTTAAATTAATTAAAAAGTTAGTTGTGAGGGATAAACTGAGAGATCTGCTTTGGAGTCATAGTGAACTCTACCGGCTTTCGTCCCTGGAGCTGGCTTGTTCGTGTCTGTTTAGCATTAAAGTGGTTAAAGCCAGGCTTTCGAGCGAGGATTTTGCCAGTTTTAGTGATTTTTAGACGTTTTGTGTATGATTTGTTGGTTTTCATAACGGTTTTTACAATTTTGGTGCACTTTTGTCTCGTTCGATGACGATAGCGAGCCCTTTTGGAGAACGCTTGTGAGGTTCTGCTATCTTATAGTGTTCTGTAATAAAATGCAAGACCCGGTCAAGTCTTTCCTTGAGAAAGGCTTCCTCCATACCCTTTGAGCGTCCTCGGAGGAAAAGCTCTACTTTTATGCGGTGTCCCTCCTTGAGCCATTTTGAGGCGGTCTTAGCCTTGAGCTCGAGGTCGTGGTCTCCGGTACCAATCTTGATCTGGAGGCTCTTGGTCTCAGTCGTTTTAGCACCAATTTTTGCTTTTTGAGCCTTTTTCTTCTGTTCGTACTGATATTTACCAAAATCCATCAGTTTTCCAATGGCTGGCTTTGAGAGAGCGTTCACCTCAATAAGGTCTACACCTTGGGCTTTAGCCATTTCTAGGGCTTCTGCAAGAGGAAAAATACCGAGGTTTTCACCTTCAGCATCGAGAAGTCGGAGCTCTGTAGCACGTATTTGACTGTTAATTCTTTCTCTCAAGGGGTATAGTATTAAATCGTTATATGTCTGCACATAATACCCAAAAAATACCAAATAGTCAATCCGCGTCAGGGATTTTCTCTATATATAAAAAGGCTGGAGAGACCCTGGTGTGGCTTGTGGGTCGGTTTCGGACAGAGCAGTCTTTTGATGAGACTCTTCCTATTACCTACGCAGGACGACTTGATCCTATGGCAGAAGGTGTAGTGATATTGTTGGCAGGGGAAGCATGCAAACAAAAAGATGAATATCTTGGTCTCGATAAAGAATACACTTTCGAAGTCTTGTTCGGAGTTGCGACTGATACATTTGATATGCTTGGAGTGGTCACAAAAA
Source organism: uncultured Candidatus Saccharibacteria bacterium (assembly GCA_964357135.1). Classification (GTDB taxonomy): domain Bacteria; phylum Patescibacteriota; class Minisyncoccia; order Phycocordibacterales; family UBA9973; genus UBA4124. The sequence continues at coordinate 2,213 of CAYHJY010000015.1, read as the reverse complement.
GTGGTGAGCTATGTCCGACAGTTGAACAGATAGAAAAAGATATTGAGCAAGTAAAGAAAGTGGCAACCTTTTCGTATCCACCATACTCATCAAAACCAGTTAATGGTCTTCCGCTGTTTGTTCATGCAAAAGCAGGGACACTTCCAGAAGTACTGCCGACTATGGAAGGAGAAATAAAGACACTGACTTTAAAAAGTATACAAACTACTTATTTTGAAAAAGCAGTAAACGAGAAATTGGAAATAATAAAAAAAGTAGAAGGGGATTTTAGACAAGAAGAAATTATAAAAACTTGGGAGAAATTTTTGAAAGAAAATCCAAGTCGAGAGTGTGTGATTGCTACCTGTGAAGCAACTGTTTCTTCTGGTGTATATATAAGAACAATTGCGACGTTGATAGGGGAAGCTCTTGGTGGGGCAGCACTGGCATATAGCATAAAGCGGACTAAGGTCGGAAATATTTCTCTATAAAATAGCGAACCCTCAGTGTATTACACTGAGGGTTGTTTTTAATCTTGTAAGTATTCTTTTACAAGTTTTGGTCTTAGAACTGCGTAGGGATTTCCGGGTACGTTTATAGATCCAGGTCCCACTAAGCTATCATGGGCTTTTACTGGGTTGATTGTTGTATCAACCAGTACGGCTTTGCCACTGTAGCCGTAGGAGGATGTAGAGAAGACAGCGTCACTTATCACTACGATATGAGCTTTATTTTTTTTGCCCAGAGTTGCTGCTGCTCTGATGAGCTCAGAGCCCGTAGGATTTGCTGATTTTGTTAAACCGCGTAGTTCTGCTGGTCCTGGAGTTAGTACCTGTCTTTGCTGTTGCATAAGAAATGGGTTTTGGGTTTGAAAGTTAAAATAACAAAAGTCAGTCCCTATTATCTCTCCTTTATAAGAAATGTCAAGGATTATAGGGAGTTTCCTTGTTAGAAAAATATGGCTCCATCCTTGATTTCTAAAACACAAAAAACACCCGAAGGTGTCTTTACTTGTGGACTTAGTGAGTGAAAGTTGGAACCAGTTGCATTTTTGGGTTTTTGAGGCCTCAGAAGCGATTATAGGGATGAAGAGCCTGGAAAAGGTTGTTGTTTGATAAGGAAATAGGGGATATAAGTATCACAGGATGGGAGTGGAATAAAAAAAGCCAGTATGGTTAACTGGCTTCAAGTCTTTTCTGTTTGTTAAACCTCAACGAGAGAATGTATATTACTGACCTTTTTTGAAAGAATGTAGTCTAAGGCAGTTTCGGGCCTTTCTAACATTCTAACAATACACCTGGAATCAGATTCATATTTTTCTATACCCAAATCTTCATCGTTGTAACCCCTCAACCTGATAGAAAGTTTGCCGTCAGATATGTGTATGCTGAAAGTTTGATAAACTCCGACACTCATTGGTCCACCACCGTCATTCCAGGAATGAAGAGTGATGTAATGGATTTCGTCCTTTTGGTATGGTTTGTGTTTTACAGTAAGAGAGTCGATTAAAACCTTAAAGGAAGACGATTTTTCATACATATCGGTCAGATTCTTGTTGGCCGTATTTGTATATTCTTCAACAGTTACGTCGAAAGGAGTCTGTGCTCTCGTTATTGAATTATTTCCTAACTCAGAAATGATTTTTTTGTATTGCTCCTCCAGGTATTCATCTTTCATGGTAGTGCATACATAGTGCATGAAACCAGTGGAGGAATCTTGCCAAAGTTTTTGAATATACTGCTTTGCGATTTCTCTTGGCAAGCTGCTTTTTATCAATTCATAAACTTCAGTAAATTTCTTTTCCCTGATTAGGGCATCAATTTTTGATTGGAATGTGTCCATTAGTTTTATATTTAAGATGATTTAAATTGATTCTCCTCAACCTCTCTAATAGGGAAGCTCAGAAGAATCAACATTTCACCTTAAAAACCAAACAATATCAAAGAACTACTTATAATTATATAGTAGCATAAATAGCCTAAAAGTCAATAGTCTGGAGATGAGGAGTTTCCTTCGCCTCTCGACTTGTCAGTCACAAGTCTCGGGCTAGGCACCGACTCGTCTATTTTTCTTGTTAGAAAAATATGACTCCGTCGTTCACCTCCCCACGAAAGCCAAGCAGTTGGCTTTCTCCATCTCCACGACAAAAAACCCCTTTCGGGGCTTTTTGATGTGGAGATGGGGGGGGTTGAACCCACGTGTAGTGAAGCTTGATACACACATCTAAGCGCATA
>CAYHJY010000014.1:3393-10080 GCA_964357135.1 uncultured Candidatus Saccharibacteria bacterium | reverse complement strand
AGACAATTGCTCCACGGTTAAGGTTGGTAGCTCCCGTGAAGTTATTAAATGCTTGCATTGTTAACGTACCAGTATCAACCTTAGTAAGTGTAGCTGTCGTACCATAAATAGGAGCGGTCTCAGTAAAGGTTACATCTCCTTCTCCACCAACAGTAAGACCTAATGTTGTTGCTGAAAGCCCTTTAGCATCAATAGTTAAGGTAGTGCCAACATCAGAATCTATCGTTGCGGCTGCACCAAGAGTAAGAAGACCTGTTAAGGTATTGTCTCCAGTCCTATTTCTTAGGGCTGCAGTATATAAATGTCCTGTTCCAGAAAAAGTGATGTATTCAGAGATAGAGAGTCCGTCGCCATTTATTTGAAGAGTTGCACCAGCAGCCACTGTAGTAATACCGTCTATCAAACCTAACGATGTGCTGTTTTGAATTTCAAGAATACCAGCACTGATAGTGGTCGCACCGGTGTATTGGTTTGGTCGAGTTAGTACCACTGTACCAGGAGTACTTTTTGTAAGTGCTCCACCGTCTCCCGCAATGATGGCACTTATAGTCCCATTATAAAGAGTCCAAGTAGCACTGGTTAGCATACCCGTTGAACCAGTGATAGTTCCTGACGCAAGATCAAGAGTCCCAAGAGTAACAGTTCCTACCATATCTGAGAATGTCGCTATATCCAGTGTTCCACCGGTCACAGTGATAGCACTTGTTAGAATGGCGTTATCTACACCGTACAAAATAGTCCCCGCATTGATAGTCAATAATCCTGTGTTTGTGTTTGGGAAATTGTACGTTACCGTACCTGAACCATTTTTGGTAATTGCTCCAGTACCGGTAATTGGCGCAGTGGAAAATACCATGTTCCCTGATCCACCAAATACCAGAGGGGCACTTCCTGATGTTCCACCGGTCAGCGTTAATGTTCCAGAGTCTGATGCTATCTCTGTACCTCCAGCAGAAGACAATGTAATGACCCCCCGGTATATATTCGTTCCGCTAATATTTCTTAGAGCTCCTGTATTACTGACACCGTACCCACGAAGAGCAAGTGCTTCGTAACTGATGTCTATGTTGCCCTGTAGTTCAAGTGCTGCTCCGCCGACAATCTCAGTACCTGCAGCTATCGTTCCAAGCGCAGTATTATTTCGAGCATTGACGACACCAACATTAATTTTCAAAATTCCACCAAAAGTATTGGCTCCAGATAAAATCAAAGTTCCAGTTCCCTCTTTATTGAAACCTCCGACACCGGCGATGCGCCCACTAATGGTCAAAGCCTCAGCAGTATTAGTAACTATAATATCGCGAAAAATTGGAGAAACATTATCTAGACGAATATCAAGTGCAATAGTATTACCTCCAGAAGAAGCGCTGTCGGTAATCCCTGCAAGCCCAGCACCAAGAATAATAGCATTACCCGAAAGTGTATACCCACTACCAGAGAGTGTGATGGAGTTGATGATTGTGTTTTCTGTAAGATCGTTAGTGTTTGAAAAGTTTGACGCCCCGCCTGGGAAAACCAAATCATCTCCTGTGACTGGAGCAACACCACCTGACCAGTTTGACCCTACCGACCATGAACCACTCGTTGCCCCAGTCCATGTACGTGTTGCGGCAAATGCACTTGTGATGGAAAAAAATTGAAATAGAAAAACCGCAATGACAAGTAGTGCGGAAGCTTTCAAGATTTTTTTTATTACTACGTTCATATTTTTTATACTTATAATTATACAGTATAAATACAAGAATAGTCTTACAAAAAGTCTTGGTATACAATAGTATTTGTCTTTATCTATGAAGCCAAATGATCCTATAACAATTAGCGACACCGCTATCCGTCGTCAGTATAACGATACGACTAAAAGTTGGTACTTTTCTGTTATTGATGTGATTGCTATTGTTTCAGAAAGCTCTGACCCTCGTAACTACTGGAAAGTCTTAAAGAGTAGATTACAAAAGGCTAATCCGCAGTTGGTTACAGCTTGTAACCAACTGAAACTCCCTTCTAGTGATGGAAAAAGTTACCTTACAGACGTGGCAACAAGCGAAACACTTCTTGAGATAATTGCACTAATTTCTCTTCAGTATGTCACCTCGTTTCGTCTTTGGTTTGAAAAAATTGAGTCTTCGATCCATATTCAAAATAGTTTTCCACAGCTTGAAGGTGACGATAGTGTCGCAGAGCTCCCTGTTGATGTCTATCAAAAAAACGGATTGCTCATTATTGTAGCCTTGGTAGCAGGTATAAACCCAGAAGATATCCTCATCCGCACCACTCACGAAACTATTAGTATCAGCGGATCAAGAAAAATAACAGAAACATTTTTACAAGAAGCCGCACTAACACAAGAATTATTTTATGGAACTTTTTCTCGATCCCTCGACTTCCCTTTCCCTGTTGAACTCGACAAAATAGAAGCGTCTATAAATCACGGACTTTTAACTATCACAGTACCGCTCGTTGATATGAAACGAATGCGAATCATAAAAATAAAATCTTACTAAAAAATCTCCACACACGTGTGTGGAGATTTTTTTTAATTATTTATTGACTTCGTATGCTCGCTCTGAGATCTCTTTCATCAGTTTGGTTGCCCATGCTCTTGTTTCTAGACTAGAATCTTTACCCTTGATGATAACAGAAATCATGTACGGCTTTCCCGGAATATACACTATCCCCGAATCAGCAAAAATACTATAGTCTTTATTTTCTCCGTACTTGTGAGCAAACACGATATCATTTGGTATTCCCTGTGATAAATAATCTTTGAAGGAAGACTCCGCCATATACTGTAAAATCTTTTCTGAATTTTCTGGTTTCAAAAAGTTTGATGTGTAGAGTACTCGAAGAATACGGGTATACTCCTTTGCGGAAATAAAACCATTTTCATTGTACAAGTCTTGCAAACCAGTATTGTTTTGAAAGTCTACATAGTCTGAAAACTCTAAATGATGTCTAAATATATTCTGAGCAGTATTGTCAGAGTTAACAAGAAGCTCTTTTAAAAGAAACTCTACAGTAAGAGGTGCATCCCCCATACGTTGATACAGCGTTCCTGAATCAGATGATATATCTTCAGGTAATGCTTTTAATTCTTGATCAAACGATAGTGTGCCTTTTTCAATCTTATTTACTATCAAAATAGCTTGAACGAGCTTTGAAAGCGATGCTGGAAACAGTCGAAGGTCTTTGTTTACGGAAATGTTCGCTCCGGAATTTATAGTTTCATAATATATCGTAAGAGAGTCTGGATATTTTTCTCCTAATGCTTGAAGATACACCCTAAGGTCTTGTATGTTGATAATATAGTTTTCAGCAGGTACAAATTCACGAAGCGGATCAAGTAATGGAAACTTATTTGATAGTAAATTAGTATTTGACTTACTTATATATAGCAAGGCAGTTACAATCAAAGACATTGCGAGTAATATTATTGCTACTTTTTGTTGACCAGACTTTTTTTCTAATTTTTCTATTGTGGTGTTTTGTGTTTTCATACGCGTTATATTGTTATTTCAGGTTCTCCTCCCTCTTCTCCAGTTCCACCTTCATCAGACGGTGGTGGTAATTGGACGCAGTCACCATTTGTATCTATTTGATACCCTTCAGGAACACTAGATTGTTCTCCTTCAATGTTTGGACACATATCAGGAGACCCTTCTGGTGGTACTTCTGCTGGAGGATTGCCTCCTCCGCCACCAGATGGTTCTACTATGAGCCCCTCATAGATACTTTCTATGATTTTAGCATCACGTACCCCCAAAGCTACCCATGAGAATCTGATATTTCTTGGAGCAGACTTGTTAATCAAAATAGTAAAACCGGTCTGATCTTTGGCGGTAACAACGTATTGAATACCTTCATTGAACAAGTCTGTAGCGGCTGTTTCATCAAAGTTGTCTGTGACTTCAAAGGTGATGTTCGCTGTCACTATTGGGGTTGTAGTGTATGCTTGATCAAAATCAATACGTACCTTCTTGTCTCCTTGTTTTATAAGAGCAAATCCAGCAGTATCTTTGTTGAAGAGTGGCGGCATGATGAACTCTACTGGTGAGCCTATTGTTATTTTTTCTCCTGTAGCAGTAATCAGGCTATCTGCAGCAATAGTCTGCGCGTACAACTTTGGAGTAATAATTTCTAGTCCCGCGACGAGTCGATCAGTGACTATCTCAGATACAGAAACAGTAGTAGGCGTAGTATTCATCAAGAATCCAAGCACTTGGTTTGCAAAATTTGGACTACTTGCTTCGATACCACTAAACTGACTCACTCCAATACCGTTATAAAACCCTTGCTCAACATACACCATGACGGTTGCCTTACCCGAGTTTGGTGTCCACATTTCCAAAGCCTTACCTAATACAAATCCTGCTTTTGTCGCTTTTTCTGCCTTACCTGCCTCAGTACCTGAAGTAGTAATATAGTCTCCCGGCATGATCATCAAAGAGTCAGTTGCAACCTTCACTGGTACACGACCGTTGAGCGCCACTGGCATAGGATTGTCTTCTTCTTTTATATTGTGCCCTACTGAAGAGAAGTCTCCGTAGTTATCGACGACGATACCAACAACATTTTTTTGATACCCTTGTGTAGTCTTAACCATACGGGTGATTGTTCCCTTTAGTTTTGTCCAGTCAACATTGCCATCAGTAGTATCGTAGGTGTTAACCACTTCTGTTCCTGTTGCGATAATATCTCCAAATTCTGTACCGACTTCTACTGGGTACATTTCGGCGTAGTCAGCAGCTGGAGCTGCGTTACAATCTCGTATTTCATATGCAACTCCTGCAGTAGGAGCGGTTGCGTTGGCTAGACTTGAACACAAAGCATTGGTCGATGCAGTGCCAGAGAGCCCCATACTTACGACACCCGCACTAGTGACTCTAAATTTTAATGTCCCTGCATTTTTTAGGTTGAGGAAATTGCCAGTGAAAGAAGTACTTCCTCCACTTACCGCCATATCCATCACCATTGCATCTCCGGTAAATGCTGAAGTATCGTGATAGATGTTGAGCATTGAAGCTGCCGAAGTCATACTACCAGTATAAAATCGTGCCACATCTCCTTGGGTTGTTCCGGTATTTTCTGCATATAAACCAGCTGGTAATGCAACTCCTCCTGCAGAACCGTTGGTAATCGCCTGGACACCAAACGTGCCAGCAACAGCGCGGAGACCCACATTTGTCCCTGCGGTGTTACTTCCTGCATTAGAGGTGATATCAATACCACGGACGAGGTTTGCAAGAGCAGTGTTGTCCACTGTTCGGATCACCTCTCCCACCATGGTATTTGCATTAGTGGTTGGTGCATTGTTAAAGACAAATCTATTTCCCACCTGTACAAAACTAGCAGTTCCACCATTGTTAAATGTGTATTCTCCGTGGACACCAGCAATCGCAGTAGTAGATCCGTTTGATGCCATAGTGCTTACGATGTTCAATTTTGCGAGCGTTCCAGTTGTAAGAGTAGTACCACCAAGAAGTGTTTGCCCCGCATCAACATTGAGACCAAGGTTTGTTGTACCGCCAGAAGCAGTAGTATATAGACCGACGTTTGTAGTAGCAGCACCGGTGTTTGAGAAGAATCCTGCATAGTCTGTTCCTGTAGTTCCACCAGTTTGTGTAATGTTTATCGACTTGTTTGAAGCAGTAGTTGAAGCTGTCCCAACAGCAAGAGTGGTGCCATCATACGTAAAGTCAGCACTTTCAGAAAGAATGTTTGATCCATTTTCAAACAATACCCTGTTTACTCCACCACTTGTTATCGCTGTTGTGCCTACCGTGAGCCCACCGCCGCCACTTCCACAAGCAGCTGCTGCTGCAGATATCACACCAGAGTTATCTGTCTGCAAACATTTTGTTCCTGCACCTCCAAGACCTGAGAGCGTGATAGTACCGCTTGAAGTGATACCTGTAGCTGCAGCTATAGCGCCAGTAGAGTTGACTTGGAATTGAGAAGTTGAGCCTACAGAGAAAAGTGCATTAGGCGAAAGATCTCCTCCTATGCCAATATTCCCGCCAAATGGATTAAGTATCAAATCTCCGAGGTTGTTTGCATTAGTACCATCTGAATGTCCTGACTGAATAAATGCCTTTCTTTCATTACTTGTTCCAGAAACAAAGAATGCGAGCGCATTGCCTCCACCTAAGTCTCGGTCATTTTGAATCTTAAATTGTGAAATATTATTCCACTCAGTTGAAAGATCACCAGCTGTCGCTGTTACACTTCCAATCGCAGTACCCCCAACATTGTTCTCAAGAGTAAACGCATTGCGTGGAGTATTGGTACCTATGGCAACTCGATCAGTTGAAGCGTCAGTAAAGAAAAGGTTTGCATCAGTGTCGCCTTCAATGCGGAAATCATAGTCAAGACTGTTCTCATTTATGACAGCAGCTGAAGTTCCTATGTTTACTTTCTCATTACCTCCAGTATTTAAAGAGATAGAACCCGTAGCTACCGTTATAAAGTTGTTGTTGTAGTACATGTTTGCTTGTGCAGTAGTTTCTGATACCCCAAAGTATCCAACTCCGGTCGCACTATATATACGTGACTCTGTAGCTGTTGCAGAAGAAAGCCTGATTGCGTTACCTGCATCAATAGCATAATTACTCGTTCCTCCACTTGCAGTAGCATACAACCCAACGTTATTTGAAGTGCCTGTTTTTGTATTTGAAATATACGCACCATAAG
>CAYHJY010000014.1:0-3383 GCA_964357135.1 uncultured Candidatus Saccharibacteria bacterium | reverse complement strand
ACTCACCATAATTAGTTTGTGCGCCCGTAGCATTTGTACCAGAGAGTGAGATGTTTAGACCTTTCTGACCAGTGAGTGCGCCGGTGCCTGTAGAAGTGAGATCCATAAGTGTACCAGAGGTAATTGAAGAAGATTCTACAGACACCCCCTTGCCTGTTGTTAAAGAGTTTGCACTAACAAGCAATCCTGACCCAGATGCTGTTGTTGTATAAAGCTCAAAATTAGATCCTCCAAAAACAAAACCGCCAGAAGCATTTGCAGAGATAATACTATTTGTATCATCAACAAGAAGATATGTATTATTTAGATTCGGACCATTATAATCTCCTATAGCTACAACCCCATCATGTACAGTAAAAATATAATCTGGATAAGTGGTTGAAGTTACACCAAACACACTAGAACCTATACCAAATGTTGCAAATCCTCCTGACTGAAAAATACCTCCTGCAAATTGAGCTGCGTAGTTAGTTTGTCCCCCTGAAGCTGTTGCGTATAAACCAACACTTGTAGCACTTGCTCCTGTATGTGTATTTGAGATATACGCACCATATGTAGAGTTGGATCCTGTTACAGCTCCTGATGTTGAGATATTAAGAGCTTTCTGACTTGAAATTCCTGCAGTTCCTGTAACGGTCAGATCAAGGAGTGTCCCTGAAGAAAGAGTAGAGGAGGCTATTGAGAACGCAGTCGCAGTAGTTGCATTTGTTGTAAAGACTGTTTCTTCACCTGCATCAAAAGTCAGGTTTAGGTCTCCTGTTGGGTTTGTTATAGCACTCCATGCCACACCTCCTCCCCCACAGCTTGCTATAGAAAGAGTCCCGGATCCGTTTGATTGGAGACATCCTGAAGAATCAGCATTTGGTAATGTCCAAGTCACACTTGTAGCAACAGATGCGGGAGCTTGAAGTGCAACAAAGTCTGTACCTCCACCTGTTTCTATAAAACGAAGATCTGCTCCACCAAATAAAGATGTGTTTCCTGATGTATCAACTTGAAATTCAGAAGTTCCACCTACAGTAAAGATAGAGTTTGGCGTAGTATCACCTCCTATATTTACATTATTACTAACATCAATAAAGATGGCTGATCCTCCACTCGCACCAATCTGAACAGCATGAGAAGTCACCGAACCAAAACTAACTCCCCCTGCATCTGAATATAGATATCCTTCAGAATTACTAGATGCATCTCTAACTGAAATAGATGATGACCCATTGTTTTGAAAAACAGCTAAGTTGGTAGATGCGACATCAGACACGTCTGTACCTGGACCAATATGAAGTTGTGTATTCGGTGATGCTTGGCCTATACCCACATTTCCATTTCCATCTATTACAAATGGTGATGTATCCCCTGAAACATCGTTGACTCTAAATGCAAGATTGGCTGTACCTGTAGCATAGTGGTTGATGAGAAGTGAAGTATTTGCATTTGAAGTTCCAGTATTATCTACCTGAACAAGCGAGCCCGTGTTTGCGGCGTTTGATCCTGAAAGTGTGAAATTAGCAAGGTTGCCTGTAAATGCAGTTGCTGTTGAGGTAAGAGAGAAAAGTTTTCCTGAAGTCAAAGAGTTCCCAATAAGTGAAAGTGGGTTTTGAGTAGTTGCTGTTGAAGTGATGGTTTGCGCTGTAGTACCAAAATTTATGTCTGCGTCTGCTGATGGGTCGCCGATAGTATCCCAGTTTGCACCTCCTCCCCCACAAGTAGTAAATGAAAGTTGACCATTAGCATCAGTGATCACACAACGTGTAGTACCTGATGTTGTAGGTGCGGTGAGGTCGGTGTCGAGAGTACCGATAGTGACGTTGCCTGTTGTACCTGCAACAGCAATAGCACTGGTGATAGTGTCACTTTCCACTCTGAAGTCTTTGTTTGCTCCTCCTTCGTTGACTATGAGACCACCATCGAGGATTGAATCCCCTGTTACTTGGAGTTTGTATGCACCGAGGTCAGAAGTTGAACCGATTTTTAATTCATCTGAGAAATAACTTGTTCCGTCTTTCAATATGTATGCTCTATCAGTTCCACCATCTTGAATTCTAAGTAGCGCAAGTGTACCAGCAGCCCCACCATAACTTGGATTGATGAGGAAAGCATCAAAATTTGAAGCACCTGCAGCTGTAATAGAAGGGGTAACAGCAAATGCAGATCCAGTAAGAGGGTTCCCAGCAAAAGTACCAGTAGACGAAACTGCTCCCAACCCATTTACAGTGAATCTATCAACACTGGCTGATTGTAAGCGAAGCAACTTTGCAAAACTATCACCACCAGATCCAGGATTAACCAGTATCAAGTTTGTAATACCTCCTGAGGCGTTTGTTAAAGAAGTTGGTGCTACTTCAAAGAAAGTTTGTGTCTTATTGTTTGCACTAGTAGTTCCACCAATAGAAGCAACGGTTAAATTTGTATCTCCAATTGTTGGTGTGATTTGTAAGAGCTGAGTACTGGTACCAGACATAAGGGTGGTATTTGTCACCTGAAGTGCATAAGTACCAGCATCAGTAGATGAGCCTATAAGAGTTTCACCTTGTACCGCAAGGCCATTTGATGGTGCAGTTGCTCCTCCGTTTGCATAGCTATTACCTATAACCATTCCGTTTGCATCTATTGCTGCTCGATAGTTACCACTTGTAAGGAAGTCCATCCTCGTTGCACCATTTGCATAACGAGTAAAACTATCACCGCCTGATAATCCCACGTCCAATCCCCCACCTGATTGTAAAATCGACCCATATCTAATCGATACTCCTTGAGTTAAATTATTTGAATAAAATGTTGCAATATCAGTTCCAGAAGTGTTGTCCGCACTTACAACATCGAGTTTTCTTGTTGGTGTTGTAGTACCAATACCCACATTTCCTCCAGCAAATACTGCGGCGTAGTTATTATCTGCGCCTGTTTGATCTGCAACGTACAACCCATATTTTGTAGAGGTACCAGTAGTTGAAGCTATTTCATTAGAAACAAACACACCGTAAATATTTAAATTACCTCCTCCCGAAAGAGTTCCTCGTGCACCTGCGCGTAACCCGTAGACATCAACATCTGCAGTAGTAGTGCTTGATGAGTAACCATAAGCGTCAACACCAATAAGAGTGTGTGTCCCCGATGTTACAACACCACCAAGACTTCTTGCTTCACCGTACAAACCTGTTAGCGTACTTGCTCCCGTAAAGCCAACACTACCTGCTGCAACACCACTAACCGCAGTAGCTGTTTTTAATCCTGAGCCCGTAAGATTGATTCGATTATTTGATCCGATAAGGTAATTGTCTAAATTGGTATTATCAGTGAGCAAATTATTTACTGCGAATACTACGTTTGGATTTGTTGTATTTGAGTTTGTTGTTTCTACATAAACATTGTTTACGCTATTACCC
>CAYHJY010000013.1:0-10499 GCA_964357135.1 uncultured Candidatus Saccharibacteria bacterium | reverse complement strand
TTTTCATCAAATAGAACCTAATCCAGGAGGATGGGGTACAGAACCTGAATTATTTGAAAAGATTTGTGCGTATATTAAAGAAAAAAATCTAGAAGTAGTAACAGTGAGTGAAGGTTTAAAGAAAATAATATGATAGAAATAATTCCGGCGATATTGCCACAAACATATAGAGAGATAGAACAAGCGGTTGATATGGTGCATGAGTTAGCACCGAAGATTCAACTCGATTTTTGTGACGGTAAGTATGTAGAGACGAAGACATGGTGGTTTAATGGTAAGGATATAGAAAAGAAAGATAGTATCGTTGCCGAAAACGAAGGTCTTCCATTTTGGGATAGTACAAACTATGAATTTGATTTGATGGTGAGTGACCCACTTTCCCTGATTGATACGTTTATTGCGCTTGGTCCCTCAAAGATTATTTTTCACAAAAAAACTATTTCAGTTGAAGCACTCCTTGCGTACTTTGAGGCTATGCCTGAGATAGTACGACAGGTAATGTCTTTCGGTATTGCTTTAGGGCTCGATGATGATCCGAAAGAGATCGCACCTCTTGTTCCATACCTGCGCCGCATTCAATGTATGGGCATAGATCATATTGGGGTACAAGGGCAACCATTTGATGATAAGTGTGTCGCATTGGTAAAACAGTGTCATGATCTCTATGGAGACACACTCCGCATTAGTGTTGATGGTGGGGTAAACGCAGAGCATATTCCTGCACTTGTTGCAGCTGGCGCACGACGTCTCGTTGTAGGTTCTGCGGTATTTCAAAGTATCGATCCACACGGTACAATACAGATGTTACAAGACATCGCTAATGCATAGTTATTTTTTAATGAAGAAGGCTATAGGTACCTATACAATTCGTGAACTTGCTCTACAGGCAAATGATATTCGTGAGAGTATTATTTCAATGTTGGTAGAAGCGGGGAGTGGACACACTGCTGGACCGCTTGGTATGGCTGATGTATTTACTGCACTCTACTTTGATTTACTTCGTCATGACCCAAAAAATCCTGACTGGGAAGAAAGAGACAGGCTCGTACTTTCAAATGGTCATATCAATCCAGTGCTCTATGCCACCATGGCGCATGTCGGCTATTTTCCTATAGAAGAACTCCAAACACTTCGAAAATTTGGCTCACGCCTCCAAGGGCATCCACATAGAGAATGGCTCCCAATGCTTGAAAATTCTTCAGGGCCACTTGGGTCAGGTCTTTCACAGGCTGTCGGTATGGCACTCGCTGACCGTATCGACCATGGTATTACAAGCAATAAATACTTTTACTGCTTACTTGGAGATGGCGAATTAAATGAAGGTAATAACTGGGAAGCGGTCATGTTGGCTGGGAAAGAAAAGCTTCGTAACCTCATTGCGATAGTAGACAGAAACAACATCCAAATAGATGGTTATACAGAAGACATTATGCCGCTTGATTCTCTCACCGCAAAATGGGAAGCATTTAATTGGCATGTACAGGAAATAGATGGTCACAACATCGAAGCTATCATAGATGCGGTACACAAATCAAAGGCAGTATTTGAAAAGCCGTCAGTTATCATCGCTCGCACTATTCCCGGCAAAGGTGTACGAGAGTTTGAAAGAAAATTTGAATGGCACGGCAAGGCACCAAATAAAGAAGAGGCAAATATGGCGCTGAACGAACTGCGAACTCTTGGAGGTAAAATTAAGAGTGAGCATAATTAATATGAAGAAATTTTTTGGTTCAATATTCAATATCGTTTCTTTGTTAGCAATATTTTTATGCTTATTCCTTGTTTTTAATATGAGTAAAAGATTGTTAGAGCCATGTCCTTCTAGTAAAGGAAAGGCGCCTGCAAAAATGTTTTGTAGCTATGAGTTAATAGATAGATCTCTATGGAAATCAGAGAGACCAGAATGGATTGTAACCACAAATCTAAAAACCCCTGGTACTATTGTAGTAATATCTGGCTTATCAGCCTTTCTATTTTATAGAGCTGGTAGGTTTTTTAAAAAATAATATGGAATTAAAAGTTGGACAAATTTGGAGACACTATAAGGGAAAGCATTATAAGCTGTTAGTTTTTTGTAAACATTCAGAGACAGGAGAGGAACTGGTTGTATATCAACGGCAAGAAGATGGAAATACGTATGCTCGGCCAATAAGTTTGTTTTTTACTACTGAAGAATGGGAAGGGCAAACAGTTCCCAGATTTACATTTGTGAGCGATAATTAACAATATGCAAATTACAGACACAAATAGATCAAGCTTTACTAAATTTATCTTTTCCTATAATTTAATTGGCTGTATTTTGTTGCCTTTATATATAGCTTTTGATTACTTTACAGATATAACTTCAACAAACTGTCCGTTAGCGGAAGGTGTTTGTTGGCTACTTTTTCTCTCCAGTATTCCTTTGGGGCTTTATTTAATTGGCGCTCTTTTTACTATCCCTGCAGGTGTCTATCTGGCGATTAAATCCTTAAACAAAAAGGTATATTCCAAAAAAATAGCAACTAAATTACTTAGTGTTTCTATTCTTCTGTTTATTATTTTCCTTATCTCACATTTTTTAAAAAACTAACTTTATAATATGAAAATTCACAAAATTATTGTCATAAGTTTCTTTGCTGTAGTGCTTCTTTGTGGAATTGCCCTTTTTTTGTTTATTAAAATGCATTTTCAACATACTTTTAATGTGAAAGTCTATGATGCTAATACAAAAAAATCTTTACCATACTCCACTGTAATTTTTAGCTACATGAGAGGTTTGTCAGGTGAATGTGATGATGGTAAAAAATATTTTACAACAGACAAGGATGGTAGTTTGAGCATTAAAACCTATAGGAACTTTTGTATGAATAGGGCTTATGCTCCGGGCTATAGTAGTAACGGTATAAAAGATGTTATTTCTTCTGAAATATATTTATCTCCAGATTCAAATAGCAGCTTTCCTAAAGTAGAGTAGTATAATAATTATAATAATGCTTAATCCTAATTTAAAACTAAATACAAAGATTTTCTCTGATGATGTAGAGCAAGTGCCGATCCGTAAAGGTTTTGGTGAAGGGTTGGCACAAGCAGGGGAGAGCAATAAGGATATTGTCGCTCTTTCGGCTGATCTGACAGAGAGCACACAGATGCATTTCTTTCGAGACAAATTTCCAGAACGGTTTGTAGAGATAGGTGTCGCTGAACAAAACTTAGCTACTGTTGCGAGCGGTATGGCAGCTATGGGTAAGTATCCATTTTTCTCTTCTTATGCGATGTTTTCTCCAGGTCGCAACTGGGAGCAGATCAGAACCACGCTTGCTTACAATGATAGAAAGGCGGTGATTGTTGGCTCTCATGCAGGAGTGTCAGTGGGTCCTGACGGTGGAACACACCAGGCCATAGAAGACATAGCTTTGATGCGAGTTATTCCACGAATGACAGTGCTTTCTCCGTGCGACACTATCCAGGCCAAGAAGATGACTCTTGCTCTCTCAACAAACCCTACTCTTGCCTACTTGCGTCTTGCTCGAGAGAAAACTCCAGTCATTACCACTGAAGAAACACCGCTAGAAATAGGTAAAGGGCAAATATTGTATCGACCAGAAGGTATCGCGCATGTCGCCATTGTTGCAACAGGAGCCCTTGTTGCCAATGCGCTTCGTGCAGTAAAAGACTTAGAAAAGAAACATATCAAGGCTATTGTAGTAAACATCCACACTATCAAACCGCTCGATAAAGTATTGATTGTACAGGTAGCTCGTGAGACAAAAGCTATTGTTACAGTAGAAGAGCACCAAATTGCTGGAGGACTAGGAAGTGCAGTAGCAGAATGTGTAGCACAACAAGTGCCAACGCCTATAGAATTTGTCGGAGTGCGAGATCAGTTTGGTCAATCAGGCACACCACTACAACTTATTGAGCACTATGGTATGGGGCGAGATGGAATTATCGCTGCGGTATTGAAAGTAATAGAGAGGAAGAGTAATTAAAAAAGACATATATCTTTTTACTATTGATGTAGAGAAGAGGTTAGAAAAGTGGCTTCGGAGCGTAGTCTACTGGAGCTTCAGCGAGGTGGTGTTGTAGAGCTTCCATAGTAAGGAGCCCTTTTTGTGCACCGACGAATTGTACTACGGACATAGAGTTGATAGGCCCCCACAAGAGAGCTTCTTTAAGAGGTTTTCCTAGTAGGATACCCGCTGAAACAGTCGAAGCAAAGGCATCTCCAGCTCCAGTACGCTCATATGGATCATGAGGATAAACTGGCATAAAGTAACTTTCAGTTCCATCAGAAGCGTATGCACCATTGATGCCATCAGTGATGACCACAACCTTTGGTCCAAGTGCGTGGATACCAGTGAAGAGGTTTTGTACTTTGTTATCTTCTGTTTTTAAGATTCGCTGCGCTTCCTCAATGTTACAGAAAAAGATATGGGTATGTCGGTAAATATCTTTGAGTGCTTCTGTACCCATCTTCATTTGAAATGTACCCGGTTGAAATACGAGTTTTACTTCGGGGTGAGCAGTCACATACTGCGCGATCTCTGCATGATACGCCTCTGTTCCTTCTCCGAGTGAAGAAAGGTAAATCATTTTTGGCGGAGTCATAGTTTGCGGAAAGGAAACAGGGAAGTGTGCATGTTTGACCAAGATAGTTCGGTCAACGTCATACCAGAGTACGTAGTGGTAGTTGGTTGGGATACCGTCGTGAATACCGACATACGTAGTGTTCACGTTATTTTTTTTCAATTCAGCCAAGCAGTTCTCTCCATGAAAGTCTTTTCCTACATGAGCCATCAGTGCGCTACTGACGCCGAGACGCGCAACTGATACTGCAGCATTTGCACTGTTACCAACAGCGCGAATTTCTTCTACTGACTCGTACGGTACTTTGTCGCCAAAGCGCAGTGAGATTTTGCAGTTGTGTTCATCTATATCACAAGATACAGAGGCGTCTTTAATCCGGATAAATGCGTCGGTGACAATATCGCCAATAGCGAGGAAATCTATTTGTTCATTCATGGGGATAGTATAGCCATTTTTAGGCTGTGGTACAATTTATGCATGAAGAGTCTACGCCAGTATATACAAGAGGCCAAAAGCCAAAAAAAGGCTATTGGCCATTTCAATGTTTCTAATCTTGATGCGATACACGGCATTGTAGAGGCGGCAGAAGAGCTCGGTGTCCCGGTGATACTTGGCGCGACAGAAGGAGAAGAAGGATATATTGGAGCGGAAGTGCTCGCGGGTATTGTTGCGGTGCTAAAACAAACCGCAAGGGTACCTGTGTTTTTAAATGCTGATCATCACTATTCATTTGAATCAGTAAAAAAGTCGCTCGACAACGGATTTGATATGGCGATTATTGACTTGGTGAAACTCCCGCTTGAAGAAAATATCGCTATTACCAAACAATGCGTCGAATATGCAAAAAAGCTCTCCAAAGAGTTTGGTAGAGATATTTTGATAGAAGCAGAGCTTGGATTTATTGGACAGTCTTCAAAAATGCTCGATGTAGTGCCAGAGGGTGCAGGAGAAGAAACTATGACGAAACCAGAGGACGCAAAGTACTTTATAGACAATACAGGGATTGATTTGTTGGCGCCGTCAGTAGGGAATATTCACGGTATGGTTAAAAGCGGAGAGCCGGCGCTTCATCCAGAGCGAGTAAAAGAGATATATGAGGCGACAGATACTCCTATGGTTCTGCACGGCGCGTCAGGAAATACTGATGCAGATATACGTGCCTGCATCGATGCGGGGGTTGTTATTGTTCACATCAATACTGAGATACGGGTGGCATACAAAGATGCGTTAGTACAAAGTCTGACAATTACCAATAAAGACGAAGTTGCTCCATACAAATATCTTCCCGAAGCCAAAGAAGCAATAAAACAGGTGGTGTTACAAAAACTAAAAGTCTTCAACAATCTCTAACATGAACATAGAACAACTCAAAAAGAATTTTGCAGGAGATATAGACAGTAGTGATGCGGTTCGTGAAAAATATTCTCATGATGCATCGCTCTTTGAAGTTGCGCCAGAAGTGGTTGTATTTCCTAAAGACGCACACGATGTTGAGAGTGTAGTACGCTTTGTAAATGAGCAGAGAAAGACTGATGCAAAGATTTCTGTGACCGCTCGAAGTGCTGGGACTGATATGTCTGGGGGACCGCTCAACGAATCTATCATAATGGACACAACAAAATATTTGAACAACATTATTTCTATAGATACAGAAAAAGGCATCGTACAGCCAGGCGTGTACTATCGAGATTTTGAAAACGAGACACGAAAGATAGGCCGTATCATGCCGGCGTATACCGCTTCAAAAGATATCTGTGCCATTGGGGGGATGGTAAACAACAACTCAGGAGGTGAAAAAACTATTAAGTATGGAAAGGTGGAGCGATACTTGCAACGACAGAAAATAGTGCTCTCTGATGGAAATACCTATGAAATAAAGCCTCTCAACAAAACTGAACTTTTAGCCAAAATTGCTCGGGAAGACTTTGAGGGAAGGCTTTATAAACAAGTGTTTGACCTTATCGAAAATAACTATGATGCTATTCAAAGTGCGCGACCACAAGTAAGCAAAAACAGTGCAGGATATTATCTTTGGAACGTATGGAACAGAGAGACAGGCATTTTTGATTTGAACAAATTGCTTGTTGGAGCTCAGGGCACACTTGGTATCACTGTCGAAGCTGAGCTTGGACTTGTCCCGATACCAAAGCATTCAAAGATGGTGGTTATCTATATGAACAAGATTGATCGTCTTGGGGACTTGGTTGATACAGTGATGAAGTATGAACCAGAGAGCTTTGAATCGTTTGATGACTACAGTATGAAGCTGGCCATTCGGTTTATTGGGGATTTTTTCAAGAAGCTCGGATTTCTCGGTGCGATCAAACTTGGCCTTCAATTTGTTCCCGACGCACTCTTGGTGATTCGTGGTGGAGTACCAAAACTCATTTTGATGGTAGAGCTGACAGGAGATGATGAAGCAGAGCTTGAAACTCGCGCTCGGACTATTGTCGAAGCAGTGAAGCCATTTAGATTCCAAACCAAGATTGCGAGCTCGGTAGGAGAGATAGAAAAGTATTGGAAAATTCGTCGCGAGAGTTTTGCGCTTCTGCGTAACCACGTAAAAGGCAAGAGAACAGCGCCTTTCATCGACGACATTATCGTCAGTCCGCATGATATGCCAAAGTTTTTGCCGCGCCTCCAAGAAATACTTGCTCACTACAAACTTGACTATACTATTGCAGGCCACGCGGGAAATGGTAACTTCCACATCATCCCACTTATGGATCTCGACAATCCATTTTCTTCAGATATTATTTTGGATTTGTCACAAAAAGTGTACGCATTGGTAGCAGAGTACAAAGGATCCATTACTGCTGAACACAATGATGGCATCATCCGTACTCCGTATCTCTCGTACATGTATTCTTCTCAAATACTGGATTTGTTTAAAAAGACTAAAGAAATCTTTGATCCGCTCTATATATTCAACCCAGGAAAAAAGGTAGGAGGATCGTTTAAATACATCACTGATCACCTTATACGAAAACACGATGATGACCATCGGTCGTAGGGAACGTTGATAAAAAGACTTTTTTGTTGTATAGTTTTTGTGTAATACAAAGTGTATTACATTAATCAAAACCATAATCAAAACAAAAAATGAAACAATTTATACTTATCGTAAACGGACCTATTTGTTCTGGTAAAACAAAGGCGCTCGATGTAATTATGAGTAGTTACAAAAAGATCTATCGTCTTTCTCCGAACAAAATAAAATTTTTAATATCAGACTATACTCCCGACCGTGATCGTCAGGCGGTCCATGATGCGACGATGCTTGTGGCAGAGCGGATGTTTGCAGAAGGTATGTCGCTTGTTCTTGAAGGAGGATCAGTGGCGCAAGGGAATTTGAATAAACAATTAGAAGAGCTTGCAGAGAGGCACGGCATGACTGTTACGATAGTAAACGTAGAAGCTCCTATTGAAATACTAAAGAAGCGATTTGAGGAGCGTGTCGATACTGCTGCGCTTCGCGGAGCAAAAGTTTCTGTCACTGATGATGAAGGCTTTATGCAACGATACAACGCATATCTCACTATAAAACCAGAGGCGGTCGTAACTTTTGACTCAAATAAACAAAATCCTGCAGACATTGCTAAGGCAATGATGGATCTTGTGGCTTAAGTTTTCTTTTTTTTATGAAAATTGACTTACAAATACACACAAATCATTCAGATGGTCGAGAAACCCCAGAACAGATAATAAAAGATGCCAAAGAAGGCAACCTTGATGTTATTTCTATTACTGATCACGATATTATTTCTGCTATATCTATATCGACAACAGAGGCACAAAAGGTAGGAATCAGGGTTGTTCCTGGTGTAGAGATCACTACTGGATATCGAGGACAACCGATTCATGTGCTTGGGTATTGTATTGATCCAGAAAATCAAGAATTTAAAGAATTTCTTAATGGTATCAATGAATATCGTAAGGCGCACTTTATCTCACTTATGGCAGAGATAAATAAAAATTTGATTGTTGCAGGCAGGCCGCAAGTAGACATTGATCACTATAAAGATAGAGAGGCAAAATATTACAGTATTCCTGGTGCGGCACTCTTTCTCTATGAAGAAAAAGCAGTGGAAGGAAGAAACGATGGTTTTGCTTATATAATAGGTCTTCCAGACGCTGCTCCCACGTTGGAACCGAAAGACGCATTTACTGCTATTCATAAGGCAGGAGGAAAAGCGTTTCTTAGTCATCCTTTTGCCCCACTTATTTCTCTAAAGAATATCTCAGAAGATAAAGATGAGCAGGAAAGCATTGTTGCTCTTTTTAAAGAACAAGGGATGGATGGTCTTGAGTGTTACGGTACAGGTCATTCGGCAGAAGATGTGACATTTGCACTTTCATTGGTAGAAAAGTACAACCTTTTGATTTCAGCAGGGAGCGATTGGCATGGATGCATAGAAAAGACTGGTCCAGGCCTAAAACGATACTTACCATTCTATTTAGAGAAGTTGGGAGACCTATCTGTGCCAGAAGATCATATTAAGAGAATTCTCTCTGGTTTAGATATAGAGATATAGAGACACGGCGGGTTGCATTTCTAGGCTTTTCCCGTATAATGAAGCCCTATGTTAATACTTCAAGCAACAAAGCGCGCAGGTGAGAAAACAGACGAATTACGAGCTTCTGGCCGTATTCCTGCTGTATTTTATGGATTTGGAAAGGAATCTACTCCTATTTCTGTTCCGGCTATTGAATTTACCAAGCTCTTCCGAGAAGCAGGGGAAACTACTGCTATTACACTCGATCTTGGTGGAGAAAAGGTTTCTACTCTTATTCATGACCTCCAAAAGGATCCAGTAAAAGGGAACATCACACACGTAGACTTTCTCGTGGTGGACATGAACAAGGAAGCGGAAGTAGCTGTACCTATTGAATTTATTGGTCTTGCTGAGGCTGAAAAGCTTGGTCTTGGTGTTGTGGTGAAAGTAATGCACGAAATTGAAGTTCGAGCGCTTCCTGCAAACCTTCCACACTCTATAGAAGTAGACGTTACTTCTCTTGCAACTCTCTCTGATGCTATTCATGCAAAAGACTTGGTGCTTCCAACAGGTGTTTCTCTTGTTACCGAGGCAGATGAAGTAGTGGCTGCTGTTGCTGCTTTCGTTGAAGAAAAAGAAGATGCTCCTGTACTTGATGTTTCAGCTATTGAAGTAGAAAAAAAAGGTAAGAAAGAAGAGGACGAACCTGCTGAATAGTCAAGAGCTGTAGATGTAATAATTTGGTATAATAAAAGTCTTACATATGATGCGTAAGGCTTTTATTTTTATATTGATAGTGTTCGTCGCAACACCCGCGACGTTTTCATTCCCAGATAGTGCTATTAAAAGAGCAGTAGCTGTGGCTCAAGTCACATCTGCTGAAGAGCGAGCAAGGCTTGAAGCTGAACTCAAGGCACTTGAAGCTGAAATCAAGGAAAAAGAAGCCATCCTCAAATCTCAACAGCAACAAACAGGTACACTCAAAAAAGACGTATCTCTTTTGACGAGCCAGATTCAGACTGCCAAGCTCAAAATCCAAGCCAAAACTATCGCTATCAACAAGCTCGGTCAAGAAATAAGCCAAAAATCAAAGACTATTTTAGATCTCGAATCAGAAATGAATCGCGAGAAAAGCTCGCTTACCCAACTCGTAAAGCGCACCAACGAACTCGACCAAAAAGGCGCCGCATATGTACTTCTCAGTGCTGATTCGGTCTCTGGGTTTTATCAGGATTTGGACGATTTCCTTTCTATCAAACGTTCACTCTACGCTTCAGTAAATAAAATCAAACAAGTAAAGAGTTTGACTGAAGACCAAAAAGAGCAACTCGAATCAAAAAAAGAAGATGAAATAGATGCTAAAAGTTCTCTTGATTACCAAAAGAAAGTTGTTGAAAAAACCGAAGCAGAAAAGAAGTCTCTACTTAAGATTAG
>CAYHJY010000012.1:0-11038 GCA_964357135.1 uncultured Candidatus Saccharibacteria bacterium | reverse complement strand
GGATGAAAATAAATTAATTGAGATTAGAACATACGGACAACATTTTAAAAACTCTCCAAATGAAAAATTTCTTTTAATGATTTTATGTTCACAAGCAAAACTTGAGAATGATAATAAAAGTATAAATGTTAAACGAGGACTAAGGACAAGATGTGAAATGGGATTACGCCCAGGTCCTGCTCTATTTGGCTACCTCAATGAAAAACATGCCGATAAAAAATGTCAGGTAATTATAGATCCTGAACGAGCACACTTAGTAAAACAGATGTTTGAAAAAGTAGCTTATGAAAAATGGAGTGGTAGAAAGATATTTCATTGGCTTAAGTTTGAGCTTAATATGAAAACTAGAAATGGTAACAAGGGGCTAACTCTTGGAAACATCTACCTCCTGTTACAAAGTCCTTTTTATTACGGAGTATTCGAATATCCAAATAAGAGTGGTAATTTTTATACAGGAAGACACGAACCTATTATTACTAAAGAATTGTTTGATCAAGTACAAGCACAAATTAAAAGCCAAGTATTAAGAACGCAAGAACCTAAAGAATTTGCTTTTACCAGAATGATGATTTGTGGTCTATGTGGTTCTGGTATATGTGCTGATGAGAAGTTTAAGAAGCTTAAAGACGGATCTGTTAATCGTCATATCTACTATGGATGTACGAAAGCCAAAGACAAAGATTGTAAATGTGGCTATATCAACGAGGTTGAACTTATAGAACAATTTGAAAAACTACTCAATCAGATAAGTATTAATGAGATAGGAATGAAAGATAAGATTAAGGAAGAGGTTCAGAGAATAAAGAAGTTTCAACAGTCGGTTCTTGGCATCAAACAAGAAATACAAGTAAACGATATTGATATTCGTAACTATGCTAAATTTATTTTGAAAGATGGTTCTATTGAAGAAAAGCGGGAGTTACTAACTTGTTTTAAAAGTAAAATAGTACTTAAAGAAAAATGTATATACCTTAACTAAAGTTAATAAGGAAGTTATACATTCCCATACCACAGACCCCTCTCAACGGAGTTCCTGCTACCGGTGTCCCAATATCGATAATTTCTTCTCCTGTCTGAGAAAGAATTTTTTGATAGTTTAATGATTTAATAACCAAAGAAGCAGAGCAGTCGTAAGTACCATTGGTTTTTACTATTAACTTTGTAGGGATACCTGCTTTTGCCATAGATACCCTGGGAGAATATCCTGCTTTGGCATCTATGGTTATGTACTGTACACCGTCTCTTATTTCGCTGTTTTGCACTCC
This sequence comes from uncultured Candidatus Saccharibacteria bacterium, assembly GCA_964357135.1. GTDB lineage: Bacteria > Patescibacteriota > Minisyncoccia > Phycocordibacterales > UBA9973 > UBA4124. Next base: position 9,773 of record CAYHJY010000012.1, on the reverse strand, counting down.
TGTAGCACTTTCTGATCCACCCTTTGATGCCCCACCCAAAACAACGATTCCTATACCTATAAGAAGTGCACTAATAATAATGATTGAGACAGTTTTATTCATATGATAATTATATATTAAACAAAGGGTTAATAATACCGACACCTGCAAGACCAGCGAGCAATGCGAAGATCCCAAGACCGATCACTACGACACCTGCTGACTTAAAGAATAGTGGTGCATGCTTCCCGTGAGCAAGTGAAGCTCCACCAAATGATAAGAGTAAGAGAACAGGAAGAGTCCCAAGAGCAAATGCAAGCATAATCATCATTCCAGAGATAAATGATCCACTAGAGAGTGCAACTACTTGCATTGATTGAGTAAAACCACAAGGTAAGAAGAATGTACCAAAACCAATTATCAGAGGTGTAAAAGTTTTATGTTCAATTTTGCGAAAAAAGTTGAAGATTCCTGAAGGTAATGTAATTTTATTTTTTTCGAATACACCGACTAAATTTAATCCGAGAAATAGCATAACAAGAGAAGCAATAATTCCTAAAATTGCAGTAAATGTAAAACTAATACCGATAGCATTCCCGACTAGTCCTAGTACTCCGCCGAGTAGTGCGAAGCTCCCGATTCTTCCAATATGGAAAAGTGCAAAAGTTTTTGTATCACTCACATTATCTTGTGATATTTTTGCTGAGAGTGATAACACAAGACCTCCTACGATTGCAAGACAACTCGAAACTGAAGCTACGATCCCGATAATAAAACTTGTAGCAGGTGTAGTTTTTCCACCAATGCCGAGATTCAAAATACCTGATTTTTGAAGAATGAAGAATAATATCAAGAACACAAGACCAATTGGTATTGCTTTCCAAATAATGTCATCAGATTGTTTTTCTTTGATTATTTTCTCAACAGAAAGAGTGTATCCGTGCGATTTAATTTTTTCAGTAAGTAATGACGCTATCTCCTCTGGGCTACTATTGCTATCAGTATCAATATGGACAATTTCATTTTTTAGATTTACATTAACACCTTTGACAATATCTTGATCAACAAGAATATCTTCAATTAGTATTTTGCATGACGCACAATGAGTTCCAGAAACATGTAGTATGTAATTTTTCATATTATAATTTCTTTGCCTTAATTCTTAATGAGTTCGATACTACAGAGACACTTGAGAATGCCATAGCGAGTCCTGCAAACGCTGGATTTAACAACCATCCAAATGCTGGGTAAAAGAGTCCTGCAGCAAGAGGAATGCCTACCACATTGAATATAAAAGCCCAGAAAAGATTTTGCTTTATACCTCGCATTGTCATTTTTGATAACTTGATCGCTTGTGCAATCTTTGAAACGTCTCCTCCGAGGAGCGTGATACCTGCTGATTCTATTGCCACATCTGTACCTGTACCCATAGCAATACCGACATCGGCCTGTACAAGAGCAGGGGCATCATTAATACCATCGCCAACCATTGCAACAATCGCACCACCATCTTGTAATTCTTTTATCTTTCCAGCTTTTTCTTGAGGTATTACTTCTGCAATAACAGCATCAATGCCCGCAAGTTTCGCTATATAGCTTGCTGCCAAATAGTTATCTCCTGTGAGCATTATTACTTTAATATTTCTTGTATGAAGTTTTGCTACAGCTTCTTTTGACTCTTCTTTTAGAGTATCTGATAGTGCGATAAGACCGATCTGTTTTTTACCAACTTCTATAATAACAACTGTCTTACCTTGTTCTTGTAGTTCTTTAATATTATCTGTAACAGTGCCACTTTTCGATGGCTTATGGATTACTATGTGCTTATTACCAATCATTCCTTCTACTCCGACACCTTCGAGTGCTTGGAAATTTGTAACCGTTTCAAGAAGTATGTTTTGTTCGGTTGCCTTAACGACAACAGCATCTGCGAGAGGGTGTTCAGAAAGCTTTTCTACACTAGCACTTGCTCGTAGTATATCTGTTTCTGTCCATGCAGTATCAAGAGAAATAATATCGGTTACTTCAGGTTTTCCTTTTGTGATTGTTCCTGTCTTATCAAGAACGACAGTATCTACATGGCTAAGTTTTTCGAGGGTTTCAGCATTGCGAATGAGGATTCCGTGTTCTGCTCCTTTTCCTACCCCGACAATAATAGCTGTAGGTGTGGCGAGTCCTAATGCACATGGACATGCGATAACAAGAACTCCTACAAAAGAAAGAATTCCATAAGAAAGTGCTGTTGAGAAACCGAGAGCTGATGTACCTACGGTAAGCCAAAGGAGTAGAGTGAGTACCGCTATGCCAAGTACGATTGGCACAAACACGCTAGAAATTTTGTCAGCCATTGCTTGTATGGGAGCTTTTGATCCTTGAGCATCCTCAACCATCTTTATGATTTGAGCGAGCACAGTGTCGGATCCAATTTTTGTAGCTTTGAATTTGAAATTTCCTTGCTTATTGATTGTTGCTCCAACAACAAAATCATCAGTTTTTTTATCAACAGGAATTGGTTCACCAGTAATCATTGACTCATCAATAGATGAATATCCTTCCACAATAATTCCGTCTACAGGAATCTTTGATCCTGGTTTTACGATAATAATATCTCCAATCTGCACTTCACTGACTGGTACTTCTACTTCAGTACCATTACGCCATAGTAATGCAGTTTTTGCTTGGAGTCCGAGAAGTTTTTCTATCGCTTCACCTGTACGAAGTTTTGATCGTGCTTCGAGGTATTTACCTAACATCACGAAACCAATTACTACGATAGTGACATCAAAGTAAGTGGTCTCAGGAAGTTTTAAAGCTACCCTCATTAAAGGGAATAACGTGATACAGATACTGTAAAGGTATGCAACAAATGTTCCAATACCAATGAGAGTATCCATATTAGCAACACGATATTTAGCAAATTTTACTACTCCTTGTAAAAAGGGTTGTCCAATCCAAAACAATACAACACTAGCAAGTACCATAGAGGTGGTGTTGAAAATGGACATCGGTAACGGAAGATTTGGAACTGAAGTAAATAATTTTGCTCCTATATCCCACATCATCAAAATAAAGACAAGAAGAGCAATCGGTAGTACAAACTGAGTTTTTGTCTTCATAACAAGAAGCTCTTTCATTTTTTCGTCTTTTGATTCGTTGATTCCAGTATGCATACTGTGGTCTTCCATAGGATGTGAACTCGTTTCATCAATAAATGTGTACCCTAATTTTTCAACCTCATTATTCATTTGATGGATAGAAACAACAGCATCATCAAAAGACACATTTGCTTTTTCCGTCGCAAAATTAACGCTAACAGCATCTACACCTCCAAGTTTAGAAACCTTGTTGGTGATAATAGTTGCACAACTTGCACAATGCATCCCTTTAATTTTTAGTGTTTTATTTGTCATATAGGGATTTTATATTAGATGTTATACCACTGTGTTCTCCAGTCTTTGAAGAGTTTAAGTGTTGTTGTAAGGAATGTATCAACTGCATCCGCATTATTTAAAATTTCAGTTCTACTAGACTTGGTCTTTATTTCTTTTGTCATGAGCAATCCAGCTTCATGGTGTGCGATAAGTGCATTAAGAAAGCGAAGATCAAATTTCTCATCATACGTTCCAAGATTAGAAACGATTGGGTCCTTTACTTGTTTTGTATCTCCATACCAGTCTTTTTTCCATGTGTATAGCTCATCAATTGCTTTTGGTTCATCGCGAAGAATCATTGCAGAGAGATCTTTCATCTCTTGTCGCTGTGTCTGTGTACCTGCTTGTGTAGCCAAGAGCATAGCTCCTCTGTGATGAGCAATCATTGCATTAATATAACGAAGGTCGAGTGTTCGATCTGGACGACCAAAATCCATAGTTGTTTTGTCGTACATACTCATTTTATAGTCAGCAGTACTGGCATACCCAGCAACCCACCCCAAAACACTTGTTACTACCATAAGAGAAATTGCTAATGTTGTTGAAATTTTAGACATAATTTTTTATATAAATTTAATAATAAAACACTAAAAATCTACTGCATGTTGTAGATTTTTAACAATTCTTTGATTGAGCCTTCCTTGTCGGTCTTTAACCTTTCAGCAAGGCAAGACTCTAAGTGACCCTTTAGTAATTCTTTTCGTGCGCTATGCAAAAGACCTACGACACTATCGATCTGCTGAATAATTTCAGGGCAGTATCGTCCATCGTCGACCATCTCAGGAATCTTAGCTACACTTCCTATTGCCATATTAATAACTTTGCGAGCTTTTGTATTCGGCTCACCGTGCTTGTGAACATGATTGTGTGTTTGTTTGACCATATACCCTATAGTATAGGGTATATGGTTTTGGAAGTCAACAACAAAAAACACCTTCTTTGCGGAAAGTGTTTTTTGTCTGGATTAGCCTGCGGCGTCTTCAATAACTGTATAGATCTTTAGCTAATTAGAAAGCTTATTTCATAAGCATCTCGTGCTAGCTCAAGTTTGCTGCGGAACCTGGACTCGAACCAAGATAAACGGTACCAGAAACCGTTGTCCTACCATTAGACGATTCCGCAATATGGGTGGATTATACAGTATTTTAAGGCCTTTTCAATCACTTAAATAGTCCACACTACAAGTGCTATACTAGCCTGATGAAACTCAATTTTGAATATGAAAAAGAGAAAGATATCTGGTGTATTCTCAATAAAGGGAAGGACTCCAAACACTCTCAAAAACCAACTAGTCAATACGAAAAGTTAATAGAAAAATATGGGGATAATCCAAATAATAAAGATGTTAGTGACTTTATAGGATCTTATATACAAGAAAAAAATGTTTCTATAGAAGAGTATCTCGATTATTATCAAAAAGACTGGGATAGTTTTTCTGATGCTTTTCACCAAAGAGCACAAGAAATCTTTGGTGCTCCACTTCCAAAAAATATAACGGCTTATCTGACTATAAACAGCCGATGTCCATATAGTATTGAGGAAGACTATTTTTTTGTAACATTCCCTACGTATGATTACATAGCCAGAAAAACAGCGATGCATGAGCTTTGGCATTTTTATACATGGTACGGACTCGGAACTGATCAAGTTCAAATCTTAGGTGAAGAAAAATACGGAAATCTGAAGGAGGCTCTTACTGTATTAATAAATGTTATTTGTAAAGATGTTCTTCCGGAAGGAGTTGCAGACGCCGGCTACTCTCAACACAAAGAATTAAGAGAGAAAATTTTGGACTATTGGTCAAAAAACCCAAACATAAAAGACCTTTGGGAATATTTAAAAATACAGTAACAAAAAAGCCCCTCTATAGAAGGAGCTTTTTTGCTATAACATATCTTCAGAAATCTGTTCGCTTACCCTTCCACTATTTGGCGGAAGAACCATCTATACGCTATTTCTTTCCGAAGATACCTTTGAAGAGTTTTTCGAAACAATAGAAGAATCTTTTTCTTCTATTACTAGTGTATCAGTTACTGCCACATTTGTGGAGACCTTATTTGTCTTTTTTATTTTTGATTGCCTGTCTGCGCAGGCAGGCTGCTTTTATGAAACCAGTAAATAGCGGGTGCGGAGCAAGTGGTCGCGCTTGAAACTCTGGATGAAACTGACATCCTACAAAAAATGGATGCGCTGATTGTGGCAGCTCTGCTATCTCCATCAATGACCCATCTTTAGACGTACCTGAAAATACCAACCCTGCTTTTTCTATCTGCGGAATAAATGTAGGATTAACTTCAAATCGATGTCGATGACGCTCAAGAATAGTATCTGTTTTATACAGCGTTCGTGCGATAGTTCCCTTTTTCAAGAGTGCTTCATATGAGCCAAGTCGCATAGAGCCTCCATATTCTTCTTTTTTGAGTTTCTCTTTTTGGCTATCCATCACATCTATCACACAAACACTACTCTTTGGATCAAGTTCACGAGATGTAGCACCTTTGATACCAGAGACGTGGCGGGCGTATTCGATAACGGCAAGTTGCATACCATAACAAAGTCCGAGGTATGGAATCTTGTGCTCTCGTGCGTATTTGATAGCCAAAATTTTGCCTTCTATACCTCTATTACCAAATCCTCCTGGCACTAATACTCCATGATAGTTTGATAATTTCTTTACACTTTTTGGATCTTTTTCAAATTCAATAGCGTTGACCCAATCAATAACCGGTTTTTTGCCTTGTGCATATGCAGAATACTTAACCGCCTCGATGACGCTCAAATATGAATCAGAGAGTGTAAATGCGCCAGTATCAAAATACTTGCCCACAATAGCGATGCGCACTTCGTCTTTGGTATTGTGTACAACAGAAACCATTTTTTTCCAGGCAAGTGCTGTGGTTGGTTTTTTAGCAGGAAACGTAATGTGTAGTAATTTTGCTAAGAGTTTAGAGAGGCCTTCTTTTTCAAAATTGATAGGAATATCATAAATACTTTTTACATCTGGCGCAGAGATGACTTGGTCTTTGGGTACGTTACAAAAAAATGAGAGTTTCTCTTTGCGCTTCTCGTCGAGCGGCTCCTTTGAGCGAGCCATGATGATATCTGGCTGAATACCAGAAGCGTTTAGCGTGCGTACTGAGTGCTGTGTTGGCTTCGTCTTCATCTCGCCGATAGTAGATGGTGTTGGCAGATACGAGACCATCACAAACCGAACACGTTCGGGGTCACGCAGTTTCAAAATACGCGCAGCTTCAAGAAAAAGTATGTTTTCATATTCTCCGACTGTTCCTCCTATTTCTATAACGGTGACTTCGGCATTGGCTTCCTTTTGTGCGCGCTCTATACGACCTACTATCTCAAGCGGAATATGTGGCACTACTTGTACACAGGCGCCCTTATACTTGAGTGCACGTTCATTTTCGATGACACTTAGATACACTCGTCCTGTCGTCATATAGTTGATACGAGTCAAATCAACGTTCAAAAAACGCTCATAGTTCCCCATATCTTGGTCACATTCATCTCCATCCTTGGTGACAAAGACTTCACCGTGTTCAGTCGGATTCATCGTCCCGGCATCAATATTTACATAGGGATCTATCTTAATAGCGGTAACAGACACGCCGTTGTCCTGAAGTATCTTTGCTAAGCTTGAGGCGGTGATTCCTTTTCCGACTCCGGAAATGACTCCCCCTACAACAAAGATGTACTTCGGGACTACTTTCTTCATGATCAGACGTTCAGGTATTTACGGGCTGCGAAGTAACTTGAGAGTGCACCGAGAAGCATTCCTACTAAAAGGACAAATCCTCCGACAGTAAATAAGTGCGAGACATAATATTGATACAGGTTGATAGGCATCAGTGCGCCAATTTGTCTGGTGAGGACGTACGTCGCCGGAAGGAAAATAAGTGTTGTCGCAATCCAAGCAAAGAGACCATAGAGCACCCCTTCAACAATAAACGGTCCTCGTACATAAGCACTACTTGCCCCCACAAGACGCATCACACCAATCTCTTCTCGAGACATATAAATAGTCAGTCGAACAGTCGTATACATGATGATAATAGAAATAAGAGAAAGAAGTAGTGTCACTCCAAGACCTCCCTTTTTTGCACTCGCAATGAGCGTGTTGAGTCGCTCAATCACTACTTTATTTTGAGCAAAGTTGATACGCTCGATGATCTGACTGTTATCTCGGGCTATTTGGCTATCTCCCTCAAGGAGCGTAGCGATGGCTTCGTATTGCGCAGAATCCTTAGCCTTGATACGAATAGATCCCCCGAACGGATTACCGCCGAGCTCATCGAGTGCCTGGAGGGTCAAATAATCGTCTGTATGTCGATCGCGAAAAGCCAAGACTTCTTCGTCAGCAGATACGTATTCGATACTTTGGACTTCAGGGGTCTTTTCGAGAGTGTCTTTGAGAGTCAAAATACGCTCTTCTGGGGCGTCCACTGTGAAGTACACGGCGATATCTACCTTGTCTTGCAAAGAGACGATCATAGAGGACAGAGATGCATTGAAAAGAAACAGCGCAGTAATAAAAGAAAGAGTAATAGTTGTCACCAACACTGAAGCAGAAGAAACAAGACCATTTCGCTTGAAATTGATCCAGCCACTTTTCATTACTCGTTTTATAGTGATCCAAAACATACTTTTATTATACCCTACTACTTGTGTTTAGGCTTTTTCTCATCTCCGACAATACGACCTCGTTCCATGCTGACCACGCGACTCGGGATAGCATCCATCACTTGTCTGTCATGAGTAGTGAGGATAACAGTCGTACCAAGATCGTTGATCTTCTTCAAAATATGAATCACTTCAGCGGTGTTGGCACTATCGAGGTTACCGGTTGGCTCATCCGCTATCAAAATCTCTGGCTGGTTGATGATGGCTCGAGCGATGGCAAGGCGCTGCTTTTCTCCACCTGAGAGCTGCCCTGGAAAGTGGAACATACGGTCTTGTAGATCCACAAGCTGAAGTACGTGTGGCACATCAGAGACTATTTCTTCATCGCTTTTCCCTGCAGCTTCCATGGCAAAGGCAATATTTTCATACGCTGTTTTGTTTGGAAGAAGACGAAAATCCTGAAAGACTGTTCCGATACGGCGACGAAGTGCAGTGAGTTCTGTCCCAGAGAAACTTGCGAGGTCTACATTGTCATAGAGTACCGTCCCCTCTGTTGGATCCTCTTCTGCAGAAATGAATTTGGTAAGTGTTGTTTTACCAGCACCAGAAGGACCAACGAGAGTGATGAACTCTCCTTTTTCTATTTCAAGATTTGCGTGTTCGATGCCGATAGCACCGTTTGGGAACACTTTTGATACGTTTACGAATTGAATCATAATAACAGCTGGTATTATAGCATGCCCTCTCTTTGAAGAAACGGTTCGATATTACCTCGCTCTAGCACACTTTCCACATCATGTACCTCTACGCCACTTCTATGATCCTTCACCATTTTATACGGGTGCAAGACATATGAACGGATTTGGTTGCCCCAGGTAACTTCTGTCGTCTTTGAAATATACATGCCTTTTTCTTTTGCAACACGCTCTTCTTCCATACGGGTGTAGAGTTTCGCTTTGAGCATACTGAGAGCCACTTCTCTATTTTGTTCCTGACTTCTTTCACTTGTAACATGCACAGCGATGCCAGTCGGCGTATGAACCATGCGTACTGCAGTTTCTCGTTTGTTTACATTTTGCCCGCCAGGCCCACCACTTTTAGCAAATGAGACCTCAATGTCACTTTCCGGAATTTCGATAGTGGTATCTGTTTTAGAAAACTGTGGGATTATTTCTACCATAGCAAATGAAGTATGCCGCTTGGCATTGGCATTAAACGGAGAGATACGAACTAGTCGATGCACTCCCGACTCTCCCTTGAGAGTACCATATACATTTTTGCCTTCGATACTAGCGGTAACATTTCTATAGCCACCATTGTCATTTTTATTTTCATGAACAAATGAAATGCTCCACCCTCGAGTCTCAATAAATTTCATGTACATATGAAGAAGCATCGCTACAAAATCTTCTGAGTCGTCTCCCCCTGCACCAGCAAAGAGCGTCATGACAGCGTTGCCTTTGTCGTATTTACCAACACCTTCGAGGGCATCCTTTAACTCTTGGAGCTCCCGTATCTGCGCCTGCGCCTTAACTTTGTCAGACCAAAAATCCCCGCCACTCATCGCGGTTTCAATTTCTTGTATTCGTTTTGTTATGGTTTCTTTTTCCATGAGCCATTTCCGAGGATCGAACTCGGGACCCCAGCTTTACGAAAGCTGTGCTCTACCAACTGAGCTAAAATGGCATTTATTGCTATTTTACCATCTGTCAGGACTCCTACCGCTTT
>CAYHJY010000011.1:0-11429 GCA_964357135.1 uncultured Candidatus Saccharibacteria bacterium | reverse complement strand
GAATAGTCTCACCTGGCACACTTCCGTCACTTCCTTTTGCTGGAGCTGAAATAACTACTCGCTTTGCACCACAATCAATATGAAACTTAGCCTTATCAAATGCCGTAAAGAGACCCGTTGATTCTACAACCACATCTACACCGAGGTCTCCCCAAGGAAGTTTGGTAGTATCTTTTTCTGACACGAACTTCACTGTCTTACCATCAATTACAAGGTCTGTCCCTACTACTTTCACATCGTGACCCCAATTGCGATAGACGGTGTCGTGCCGAAGAAGATATGCCAGAGATTCGAGTGAGCCGAGATCATTCACTGCCACTATTTCAAGCTCTGGATGCTCCCAGGCAATTTTCAAAAATGCTCGACCAATGCGCCCAAACCCGTTTATAGCTACTTTTATTTTACTCATAGAAACAGTATACCAAAATAAAAACACCATTTCTCTATGGTGTTTTTATTTTTTTATGGTTTTGTAAGACTACTGTGCTTGTATACCAAACCAGGTTCTTTGCCATCCTCGCATCATATCTATTTCTTTTTGTTGAGCAGCAATAATATCGTTTGCGAGCTGTATGAGCTCGGGTCGTTTTGATTGAGCAAGAACCATTTTAGCCATTTCTATGGCACCTTGGTGGTGAGGGATCATTTCTTCGAGAAATGCGGCGTCAAATTCATTGCCTGTCTTCCCTTTTAATCCCATACTCATAGTGTCCATCATTTGCCCCATAGTCATGCCTTCGTGCATTGTCTGATCAGACATCATTTCGCCATTTGGCATCTGGTGTGAACCCGGAGAGAGTTCTTTTGAACCAAACAAAAATGCACCAATGAGTACACCAATAACGAGCGCTCCTATCGCGACTATAACTGTGTTATGTTTTTGTGTTGTTTCCATATGAGTCTAGTATACCACTCATAAAGTGAGGCAGCTTATTTTGAAAGCTCGTCTTTGAAAAGTGTAAGTGCCAATTGCGGATTAGCAGCTCCTTTTGTTTCCTTCATCATCACACCAACAAGTGCTTGGATGATAGACTCTTTCCCTGCTTTATACTGGGCCACCAGACCTTCTTGTTCAGAAATAATCTTTTGCACAATCGCTCGAAGAGACTCCTCATCATTTTGCTGCAACAACCCTTCACGCTCTGCGATAGTTTTTGGGTCTTGGTCTTCCTTCATCATTATTGCCAAAATATCTTTTGCGCCACGAGATGTTATTTCATTTTGCGCAATCATGTTTACCAAAGAAGAAAACGTCTCAGGTGAAGGCATTTTTGTATCAGTATCCTTTTTCAGGAGGCCAAGCATATCTGAAATAATATAGTTTGAGGCGGTTTTAATATGCTCTCTAGACACAAGATTATGTACCACAGTTTCAAAGTATTTTGAGAGTTCTATATCTTGCACAAAGATTTCAGACTCTTCGGTAAGACCAAACTCTTTTTGGTATCGCTCACGCTTCTGCCATGGGAGCTCGGGAAGCGACGCTTTCAAAGTATCCATATCAAAGAGTTCATTTAACATAAACTTTGGAATATCAGGGTCGGGAAAATACCGATAATCATTGGCATTTTCTTTTGAGCGCTGTGAAAATGTCGTTTGCTTGGTTTCATCCCACCCACGAGTCTCTTGTACTATTTCATCTTGCCTACCAGCTTCATACAAAGCTTGCATACGAGCGAGTTCGTACTCAATAGCTTTTTCTACACTTTTAAATGAGTTGAGATTTTTCACTTCAACTTTTGTCCCAAACGTATTAGGATCATCTGACAGAGAAATGTTTGGCTCTACTCGCATTTCGCCTTTTTCCATATTGGCTTCGGATACACCGAGTGTTCGTAGTAGCAACTGTAGTTGTCGTGCGAAATCCGCCGCTTGCTTAGCACTATGAATCACTGGCTCAGTCACCATCTCCATAAGCGGTACGCCCGCGCGGTTGAAATCAACAAGCGTAAAATCTCCCCGGTCATGTTTTGAAAGGCCTGTGTCTTCTTCGAGGTGAATACGAGTAATTTCTGATCCGTTAAGCGATCCCCCAGAGACTATTGGATACTTGTACTGAGATATTTGGTACCCCTTTGGTATATCAGGATAAAAATAGTTCTTTCGATCAAATTCAGTAAAGTTGGCAATAGTTGAGCCGAGTGCCAACCCAACCTTAATCACATTTTCGATAGCCTTTTTGTTCGGTACAGGAAGTGTTCCTGGGTGACCCATACATATAGGACAGATATTAGTGTTTTGCACTTCTTCATCAGGGTCGTTTTTACACCCACAAAACATCTTTGATGCCGTGCTGAGTTCAGCATGAATTTCAAGCCCAATAACAGGATAGTATTGCTTAGACATGGTTTGAGTATACAGGAATTGAGTGTTTAGACAAAAAATTTGACAATGGTTTTTAGAGTTGTATACTAAACAAAACTTACATTTCAAACCCAAACCTACTTTTATGCCGAGAAAAAAAGCTGAGAAACCAGGACCGGACAGCAAAACTACTACTGGTAAGAAAGTTGCCCACACCAACCAGAGAACTGCTGGGAGCTCATCAGGCGCAGAAGATGCTTTCATCAGAAAAAATCTTGAGCCCCTAAACATCATGGCCTGCGTGAACCAAATACTCCTGTCTCAAAGAGGAGGTCGGGTGCTCTACCTGAGACGTTATGGTATTTCCTAACTTAAAAAATTGCCCCGCGATTGCGGGGCTTTTCTTTTTTGTAGATACCAGGTAAACTTTAAAAAATGTCTGCAAATGAAAAATCTACTCCTGCCCCTCTTCGCTTTGACACTTGGTGCCTGTAATATCCAATTTGGATCAATACAAAAAAATACATTCAACAGCACAGCCACACACACCACTGCATCTATAAAATATGCAAAGTCTGGCATAGATTCCTTGAGAGTTAAAACCAGACAGGAGAACTTTACCGTTGCACTACCTCAACGAGGCATTCGCTTTAGTGTAATTTGTAAAACATCAGAGGATGTTATTTTACAGAGCTTTGATAAAACAAAGATTTTAATCTTTATCCTAAAAACAAAAAAGTGGTCAGCGGTTAAAGAAGTGCCTAAAGATTGTCCATAAACCTTCCTTCTACAAAAGGGAGGTTTTTTCTTTGAGATAGTGGATCAATTCATCTCGAAACACTTTTACCTTTTCATCATCAAAGAGTGTTACCGCAAATACTTTTTTTCCAAGAGCTTCAAATTGCTTTTTTATTTTTTCTACTGTATCACTATCGGTCACATCGGTTTTGGTAAGAAGTATGACTTCTTCTTTTTCTGCCAAACCTTGTCCGAACTGCTCGAGTTCTGCACGGATAGTTTCGTACGCCTTCATCGGATTTTCTTGTTCCAGAGATACAAGATGGAGGATTATTTTTGTTTTTGTAATGTGACGCAAAAAGGTAAATCCGAGCCCCTTACCACCACTTGCCCCTTCGATCAACCCCGGAATATCAGCAATGATATACCCGAACAAGTCTCCTAAGTTTGGATCGATAGTCGTAAAAGGGTACTCTCCTACTTTAGCTGTGGCATTGGTTAGTGCATTCAAAAGACTACTTTTTCCAGCATTTGGAAATCCTACCAACCCTACATCAGCAATCAGAGATACTTCGATATGAAGCTCAGCACTCTCCCCATCTTTACCAGGAGTTGCTTCTTGCGGCGCTTGGTTTGTAGAACTCTTAAAGTGTTCATTGCCATGACCACCTGCTCCACCACGAAGGATGCGTATTTCTTGTCCTTCTTTTGTGAGCTCATAAACCTCACCGTTTGTTACGTTTGTAATCTTTGATCCTATTGGGAATTCTATATAAAGATCTTTACCGTTTGCACCCTTAAAAGACCGACTGCCGCCGTGGACACCATTGTCTGCAAAAAATTCTTTCTTCGCGCGATACTGATCAAGTACCCGAAGAGAACGAATAGCCCTGATAAAGACATCTCCTCCTTGGCCGCCATCTCCACCGTTTGGTCCGCCTTTAGCAATGAACTTCTCGCGTCTCCAAGAGACAATGCCATTGCCCCCCTTTCCTGCCGAAGCTGAGATTGTAATTTCATCAAGAAATGCCATATGTACGTTTACGATAGCACGGGTTTGTTATTTTTCATAAAATCTAGAACTGTTTGAATACAAAAATCAATTTCGACAGGAGTACCTTCTTCGCTTTTAAAATTTGCCCCCGAAGCCCTGTCGTGACCACCTCCGACTCCTAAAGACTCACTAAGCACTCGAACATTCACACTTCCAGACATTGACCGAGAGGACATTCTAACTCCTCCGTCACTACGTGGAGAAAATACCACCCCCCATTCTTGTTTTTCAATACGTGGTAAATATTGTCCCATATAGATATGACTTGCTGCGCTCATATCTTCATCTGAATATCCCCCGGTCTCAGCGAAACTTCTTTCAACAAAACTATACTGCATTGTTGGCCACCCCAGTATATCTATATACTTTGTATTTTTTACAAATTCTTGTAATAGCGGCATTATTCGTTTTGGAATAGTTCGGTAACGGGAAAGAAATGAATCTATACGCACGTTTGCTATCTCAACAAGTTTTTTAACAATCAAAAACACCTCTGTCTGTGCACCGTCAACAAAAGTAAGGTTGCCAGTGTCACCTAAAATACCCAACAAGAATAATTCGGCGAGGGGCTTATCTATATACTTCTCTGCATCAAGAGCTTTATAAATAAGCTCAGCATTTGAAGAATATGTTGGTTCAATCAGAGCGAGGCTAAATTCGGCTGGAGGAGAAGCGTGGTGATCAATACAAATACGAGTAGGCACTTGTGACAAAACATCAGGAAAATTTGATGATCGACTATATTTACACACATCGAGAAGTATTAGCGTATCTACACCATCTAAATGGTTGCTAATATCATCAACAAAGGTAATTTGGTCAAAATAAGAAAAAATATTATATCGCTCTACTGTTTCGCCTGTATAGATAACTTGTATCTTTTTGTCCGAGTATTTTTTTGTAAGGATCGTGTACATCGACAAAACTGACGCTATAGAATCATCGTCAGGAGACATGTGTGCGGTGATAACAATAGACTGTGCTTGTGCTACCAGAGAGAAAAACCCCTCTCGAAACTCAGAAATAGTTGCACCAGTATGTATAGTACTAGTTGTCATGTCCTACGAACTTACCAATAATCCAGTTGATGATAGATATAAGAAGGGCGCCAATAATAGCGGCTTTAAATGAGCTTACAGTAAAGCCCTGGATGATCTGCCCGACGAACCAGAAAAATGCACCATTTATAACAAGAGAAAACAATCCGAGTGTCAGGATGTTCAATGGAAGAGTCAAGATAGTGATCACGGGCTTCACTACCATATTGAGAAAAACCAAACAGGCAGCCACAATCACTGCAGTCAGGATGCTCGCCACAGAAATACCGTCCACAAAGTATGGGAGAGCAAATATTGCGAGAACTGTATTAATCCAGCGAAGTAAAATCATCCTTTTTAGTATACTATGCAAATAATCCTTCGACGACTTTTTTTACTACTGCTCCATCCGCTTGGCCGCCAACTTCTTTCATGACAGCACCGACCAACATACCTGACTTTGATTTATCAGCCATCCCGAGCTCAGTTTGCTTAGCAACGGCAATAGCACGAATTTTCTCTTCAGACATTTGTTCAGGCATGAATTGTTCGAGTACATAGAGTTGTGCTTGTTCCCCTGCTACCAAATCAGCCCGTCCTGCAGTAGTGAACTGATCAATAGAGTCTTTGCGCTGCTTCACTAGTTTCGCGATCACTTTCATAACCCCAGCATCTTCGAGTGTATCTTGTGGAGTTTTACCACTTGCCACAAGCTCGTTTGTACAGCCTGCAAGCACCGCACGAAGTGTGTCGAGACCTACTTGATCCTTCTCTTTCATGGCTGTTTTGAGCTTTTCTCGTATCTGTTCTTGAAGTGTCATATGTCAAAAGTATAGCATGGTACACTGGTGTGTATGAGAATCTTATTTTTTGACACAGAGACCACTGGCAACACCCATGAAGATCGTATCGTGCAGCTGGCTATAAAAGAGCGCGGGGTACAGACTCCTGTGCTGAACGAGCTTTTCAAGGCGCCTTTTCCTATCCCGTTTGAATCAAGTGCAGTACACCACATCTCAAACAAGATGGTCGCGGGCAAACCACTATTCCAAGAATCGCCTCGCTACCAAGAAATAAAAGAATTATTTGAAAATCCAGAGACTATTGTTGTTGCACACAACAGCGCCTTTGATGTCGCTATGTTGGCAGCCGAAGGTATTCATCCTACAAATGTTATTTGTACATACAAAACAGTTCGCCATATCGATATAGAGACACAATTTACCAACTACAAACTCCAGTACCTGCGCTACGCTCTTGATATGGAACTTGATGTCGGTGCACATGATGCATTTGCTGATGTTATCGTTTTAGAAAAACTGTTTGAGTATTTACTTGAAAAAATGATACAAGGTGGTAGCAATGAGCAAGAAGCACTAAAAGAAATGATGCGTATCACCCACGAACCAGCGTTTATGCGAGAATTTTCTTTTGGTAAGCACAAAGGTATGCGCGTAGAAGAAGTAGCAAAGATAGATCCTGGATATCTCTCATGGCTTCTCACAGAAAAAATGAAAAATCCAATCGGCGAAGAAGACTGGATTTTCACATTGCAAAAGTATCTAGAAAAAAAATAGATTGTAAAATAACACCCATGATACAATACTCCTATGCAAGCTATTTATAGTATCGTCGGAGTGGTTATCGGAGGGCTTTTTGCGTATATTCTCCTTTCTCGCAAAAAAGAAGCTCCGGTAAACACAGACCAAACAACCAGTCTCACTCTCCTCCTCCAGCAAATGGCGGAGCTTCAAAAAACAGTAGACCACAAGCTCGGAGAAAATGAGAAAAGCATGCGCGAGAGTATGCAGTTTCAAAGCACCCAGTCTAATCAAATCATTTCTGACATTACCGAGCGCCTCACCCGTCTTGATGAGGGTAATAAACAAGTGCTCGGCTTTACTGAAAGCTTGGCTCAACTCCAGGACATCTTGAAAAATCCAAAACAGCGTGGAATTCTCGGTGAATACTACCTAGAGACATTACTTAAAAACATCTTGCCACCTGACGGCTATGCGATGCAGTATGGATTCCCTGACGGGACTATTGTGGACGCAGCAGTATTTGTAAAAGATAAAGTGATCCCTGTCGACTCAAAGTTTTCCCTCGAAAACTACAACCGCATGGTGGATGAAAAAGATCCGGCTCGTAAAAAGGACTTGATGAAAGTATTTGAAAACGATCTGAAAAATCGCATCGTCGAAACTGCAAAGTACATCCAGCCAGAAAACAACACTATGGACTTTGCCTTTATGTTTATCCCTCACGAAGCCATTTATTACGACCTCCTCGTTGGGACTGTCGGCACCGGAGAAGAAACAGAAAACTTGATCCAACGCGCTGCCTCAAAGTATAGAGTTATTATCGTTTCTCCTACTTCTTTCCTTGCGTATCTCCAGACAGTACTCCAGGGTCTCAAAGCACTCAAAATAGAAGAAACGGCCAAAGATATTCGTCGTCGCGTCGAAGAGCTCGGCAAGCATTTGAAAGCCTATGAGGAATACCACAACAAGCTCGGCACATCTCTTCAGACAGTAACCAACCACTACAACAACTCCGGAAAAGAACTACGTAAGGTAGACAAAGATGTGATGCGTATCTCAGGCGAAACCACAGGACTTGATCCACTACTTATCGAAACAGGGATAGAGCGATCTATAGACTAACGACTAGGCCAAAAGTCTGCCTTGAGAGTAGTGCCAAGAGAAGCGACAGGGATAGCTATATCGATAGCCCCATCTGACCATGGTGCTACTTGGTACGGATCAAAGAGTATAGTGATACCGGTATCGGTCACCACAAAAGAGCGATAATTTTCTTCTCTTGCCGCTGCTCCGTCTCCTATCCAATTAGCATCTGCGCTTGGTCGTTTCAACAGTTCTTTTTGTACTACCTTGGCAAATGCAGGAAATCCATCAAAACCATTTGAAAACAAATTTGAAAGTGTCAGTAGTTGTCCTTCTTTGTTAAATGCAAATGTTTTTCGGAATTGTAATCCGTGTGCACCTCCTGTATACGAGTTCACAGTGAATATATAGGTCTGCACTGTCGAGGACTCTACACTTTTATAGCTGATATCAAGCGTCAGGTTACCAGAAGCAGCACTCTCTACTTCGCCTGCCCATGATGTGTCATCGAGGAACTGACTAACCTGCTCTTCAACAAAACTCTTGAAGTACATAGTGATAGAGTCACTTGCAGTCTTCGGATATGAACCAGTGATGTCTGCGTAGGTAGTCTTTTGATCGACTGATATCTTCTCTACTTCCCGTGATGGCCATAGTGCTGCCGTTGTATCTATCGGCTCATTTTGCGCCCCCTCTGGATCAGTGCTACCACTCGTGCGAAAACCAACCACAACAAATGCCGCGAGAGCTGCAAGTGCTAATATAAATATAATAAATTGTTTTTTAGTAAGCATTATGGAAATAGTATTTTAAATTCTAACGATTCGTCTAGGGCTGGTTCGCCGCTTGGATTGTCTTTCTTCATAATAATCCATCCGTAGTTATATGGAGCAAGCAATGATGCATCGTATGAGACAGTGCCCGTAAAAGGCACTAAGTCAGTAGTCATCCAATCATACCCTGCGTCTACCGTCACATAACCTTGTCCAATAATAAGCCCATCCCAGTTGACCACATCTACTGGTGCGCTGGCTTCAAAAAACCAATTCCCCACTGCTCGCCCTGTTATTGTAATAGGTGAACCGCTCACAGTAGATTCAGGTAACGGAGAAGACACTACTATTTTTCCTACTTTCTCAGCTGGTGCCATAGCAGGAACCATAGCATCCGGAGTTTCAACAACAGGAGCTTCAGGTACAGCCTTTGTAAGCGCCCAAAACAATATACCGAACACAACAAGCACAACCACTATGTATCGTTTTTTCATATGTACATAAGTATACCGCGAATGGTACCCAAACTCCCTATATTGACGAATACGAAGAAAATGGTAGTGTAACAACAAATACTATTTTATGGACAGAAAAGATTTTGAAAAAGCTAAAACGATAATACAGACCAAACACTTTTGTTTTATGGAGTGGCAAGAAAAAGATGTTTTGGAAAGAGGAGGAAAGGTAATGGATAAAGAAGACATGAACTTCCTACTTTCATTTGAAATATCGAGACCAAAACTTCTACACCATGACATGGAACAGTACGATTCGGAAGGGCTATACACTGCTATCGAAAAAGCCAAGAGCCAACAATTGGATGGTGTTCTACTCCTTATGTCGCCAATCATCAACGATGACGTCTTAAAAATAGAAGCCATGGGACATTTCGTTGAATTCCTTGGCCCAGGAGATATTGGTGATGAAATTTATTTTACCGAAGATGGGCTTACCACAAACAGGATCTTTGATTTCAAAAGTCTTTTTGATGGTGTGGCCACAATGGTGGAAACACGTATTATTTAAGTAAATTATTAGTTCCTAGAAATAGGGACTTTTTTATTTCCCCACTATGTGACCCTTTGTACTGAGTTTTGGAATCAGATGTTGACGAATATTAAGCAATTGGTATTGTTATAAAAAATTCTTAAATGACATACATACTAAGAGTGATAAGTACGGGAAGTGCCGAAACCAAAAAATTTATCTTTGAAGGAGAAAATATGCCCTCAGAAGAAGTGTTTGAGAAAATCAGTATCGGCCTTAAGGGTATAACCCGTTCTGGTTCCCCCCTATTCCGTACCTGCGAATCTCTGAGCGAAGAAAGAGGACTTTCGCTTACCAGGCGGCGAGCGTCTTGCTCTTGGGATATAATATGTTTTTACCTTGTCGATTATTTCGCTAAACAATTTCCTGGAGCGAAGGTTTTGAATTCATAATTCAAAACCTTTAACTAGCCGATCAACAACATTGATCGGCTTTTTTATTTCCCTACTCTGTGACCCTTTGTAGTGAGTTTTGGAATCAGATAATTAAAAATATAGAAAGCTTTAAGAAAATAAAATCCCCTACCATATTTCACAGTAAGGGACTTCTAAGTAATACATTTACTACGCGGCTTTAGCCTCACTCTTCTGAATAGTAGGCTTGTCGTTTGTATAGCCTGACAAATAGCTTTCCCAAGCGCATCGGCGAAAATAGGTTGATCGAGCCCACATATCAATATAATAGTCCTTAGTCTTTTTATCAGGAGCATTATCGTATGTTGCTCTCATATTTTCTGTCCACGGAAAACCTTCATGACAGTTGGCAAAATCCTGCTTTTCTTCATCGGAAAGTTTGGTGAGCCTGCGATTGAAGTTAAGGAAAAATAGCATTTCGTCTATTCTTTTTAGACGCTCAGTTGTATCGCTGTTTACTTCTTGTAAATGTTCATCAATGAGTTCCATCAATTGATCTGTTTTCATTTGTAGTAGTTTTACCCACAATACAAATATTTTTATCCAATGTCAATTTAGATACAATTTTGGAACACGATATTGACGAATCTGAACGAAATGGTAATGTAAAGAAAATTATAGATTATGGTACCAGATATTATTTCTGCTAAAGAATTATTACTGCTTTGCGCATTGCGTGGAAAAGTTGAAGCCTTAAATACCGACCCTTATACACAAACAATTCTTCATTCAAGCCATACTCTGAATCGATTCAATGAGATGGTCAGCGCAACAGAAGACGAAGGAGAAAATCATGATCATTTTTATAAGCTTGCAGATGAAGAGGCGAAAGAAAAATTTGATGTGTATATTTCGGAAATGAGATTGTTTTCAATAATTGGCCTGAATGATTCTTCTTTTTTAGCGACCATGCGAGCGCTAGAATTAATTACTGGAGCAGAAAAGGAGCTGAATTTTGATAAAGAAGATTTTTTCCTGTTTGAAGAAGAAAGTCAGCTTGCATGGTATAGCCCAAAATGTGACATCCACAATTCTGACTGGAGTTATAGTGGTGAGTTTAAACTAAAAATACCGTTAACGAACATGGAGGCATTTCTTTTGCGGCACTGTTATTAAGAAAGATTAACTAGTAATTTAAAGCCATGATAAAAATGGCTTTTTTCTTTTTTAATTTGTGACCCTACGGGGAACACTTCGTTTATCTCCCTCGACTAAAACTGTTTCAGTCAAAAAGTTTTGTCTGGGCACCAGCTCGTCTGTTTCTTTTGGTAAAGAAACATGACTCCGCTGTCCTCCTCCTCGCCGTAAAACAAGCAGTTGTTTTACTTAGGGTCACAACGCGAAAACGCCCCTTAAGGCGTTTTCTTTTTGCGTTGTGACCCTACGGGGAATCGAACCCCGCTTCCATCCTTGAGAAGGATGTGTCCTAGCCGATA